>DASXKG010000139.1:0-4798 GCA_036496965.1 Variovorax sp. | reverse complement strand
GCGGGTGGTTCGCGACGAAGCCAGGGTCGGTTGACGCTGTTTGCGGATGGCATGGGGTTGCGGAGATCGCCCTCAACGCAGCACGAGGACCGGCACGCTGGAGTGGGTCAGCACGTGCTGCGTCTCGCTGCCGAGCAGCAGCCGGTTCAGGCCCTTGCGGCCATGCGAAGCCATGACGATCAGATCGCTGCGGTACTTGCCTGCGGCCGCGATGACCGACTCGGCGACGCGATCCGAAGTGACGGTCGCGGTCTTGACGTGGACGCCGTGGGCCTTGCCGGTCTCGGCCACCACGTCGAGCGCGGCCTGCGCCGCATCGGCCCAGCGCTTCTCGGTGCGCGCGACCTGTTCCGGCGCGTAGGTCATGGCACCGTCCAGATAGCTGGTCGGATAGCGCGGCACCACGGTGAGCGCCACGACTTCGGCGCCGTTGTCGCGGGCCAGGGATATGGCGCTCTGGACGGCCTTGTCGGACAGATCGGAACCATCGGTCGCGACCAGGATTCGCTGGAACATGTTGCTCTCCCTCTGAAAGGACTTCAGCTTAAGGGCGCGCGCTGCTGCGCCGGTTGACACGGATCAAGGGAGCCGCTCATCGGCCCGCATGCTGCAGGCAACAGCGTCCATGGCCGCGCACCGGCTGCCTTGCGCCGGCGCAAGACGAGGGCCCGGCGATCTGGGATCATGGTGTCGCCAGAGGGCCATGCCATGAGATCAGCCGCTCCATCATTTCGAAACCGGAACATCCTTTGGGGCCCGTGGCGAAGCGCCGGCGGAATGGCCGCCTGCCTGCTCGCCCTGCAGCTGTCGGCCTGCGCCCACGGTGCGATGCCGGCGCCGCCGGCGCCGTCGCCTTGCGCGGATCGCGCTGCGGCCCGGGTCGGGGTGGACTTCGTCGACGCGGTCGCCCGGCAGATGCCCGCGGTCGTCAGCGTGCTGGCCATCGCAACGCAAGAGCCCTGGGACATCGGTCGCGCCGATGCGCAAGATCGCCTGCCGATCCAGTGGAGCGACGGGTCGGATCGGTCGATGGCGTCCGGCTTCGTCATTGGCGAGGACGGATATATCCTGACCAATGAACATGCGGTGGCGGGATCGCGGGACGTCTCGGTGAAGCTCGCCGACGGCCGCCGGTTTCGCGCGGCCGTGGTCGGCACCGACCAGCACACCGACGTGGCCTTGCTCAAGATCGCCGCCATCGGACTGCCGGTGGCAGCCATCGCCAGCCACCCGGTGCTGTGTCCGGGCGAGCCGGTGGCGGCGCTGGGCTCGCCCCTGGGCTTCGAGCAGAGCGTGACCGCGGGGGTGGTCAGTGCGAGTCCCCGCTTCCTGAACGGCGGCGGGGTGCCATTGATCCAGACCGACGTGGCGCTCAATCCCGGAAGCTCCGGCGGACCGATGTTCAACCGGGCCGGCGAGGTTGTCGCCATGAACTCGATGATCTACACGACCAACGGCGGCTACGCCGGCATCTCGCTCAGCCTGCCCATCGAGCTCGCCATGCAGGTGGCGGCGCAGCTTCGCGCGACCGGCCATGTCGCCAGGGCGCGGATCGGCGCGCACACCCAGGCCGTGACGCCGGAGCTTGCGGAGGCCTTCGGACTGGAGCACGGCACGGGTGCGCTGGTCACGCGCGTCGATCCGGGCGGCCCCGCCGCGCTGGCCGGCCTCCGCGCCGGTGACATCGTCGTCGGGATCGATGGCGCGAACGCTGCCTCCTATGCCGACATCCAGGATCGCGTGGCCGCGGCGCGGCCGGGGAGGTCGATCGAGCTGGCGCTTTGGCGCCGGCGCGCGCTGCTGCAACTGAAGCTGGTGCCGGTCGAGGCAGCCTATGCGCCGCCGCCGCGTCCTGCGGCTCGCGCGGCGGACCAGGATCCGCGGCTGGGGCTGGTCCTGGGCAATCGTTCCGAAAGCGGCGTCTACGTGCGCGCCGTGACAGGCGCGGCGCGGCGGGCGGGCATCCGGCCCGGCGATCAGGTGCTGGGCATCGAGGACACGCCGGTGTCGACGCCGGCAGAACTCGATGCGGCGCTGTCGGCTTCGAGGAACTCCGATGTGGTCGCGGTGCTGATCCTGCGCGGGTCGCTCAGCAACTACATGGTGGTCGAGCGGCGCGGGCCCGGATGAGTGAGGCGCACGGCGCAAACTGCCACCACCATGAATCCGCAGGACGCACCCGTCGACCGCACCCTGGTGGAGGCATTGCGCGAGCGTCTCGGGCAGGACGCCGCGGCGCCGGTGACGCTCATCGAGACACCGATCTCGTGGGTGCTGCTGGCGGGCGACCTGGCCTACAAGCTGAAGAAGCCCGTGTGGCTGCCCTTCGTCGATTTCCGGACCCTGGATGCGCGGCATCGCGATTGCCTGGAGGAACTGCGGCTGAATCGGCGGCTGGCGCCCGCCCTGTACCTGGACGTGGCGCCGGTGTGCGGGTCGCCGCAGGCGCCGCGCATCGGCGGTGACGGCCGGGCGATCGACTACGCCGTGCGGATGCGCCGCTTCGGGGCCGGGGAGCTGCTCGGCGAACGGGTGGCCAGGGGAGAGGTTCGCGCGCCTGAGCTGGCCGGGCTGGCGCGCCGGATGGCCGATTTCCACGCCACCGCGCCGCGCGCCGAATCAGGCTCGGATTTCGCAACGCCGCAGCGGCTGCAGCGGACCGTGCAAGCGTTGCTGGAGCAATTGGAGAGGGCCCTCGGCCGTGAGCGGCTGGGGCCCCTGCGCACATGGTTCGGCAGCCAGGCGTTGGCTCTGCAGGAGACCTGGTTGGCGCGCCGCGCCGAGGGCTGGGTGCGCGAATGCCACGGCGATCTTCACCTGGCCAATGCGGTGCGCCTGGACGGCGAACTCACGGCCTTCGACTGCGTCGAGTTCGACCCGGCGCTGCGCTGGATCGACGTCATGAGCGACATCGCCTTTCTCACCATGGACCTGAAGGCGCATGGGCGTGCGGACCTCGCCGCCGCTTTCCTGGACGACTACCTGCAGTGCGGCGGCGACTATGCGGGCCTGGCGGTGCTGCGCTTCTACGAAGTCCAGCGTGCCCTGGTGCGCGCCGTGGTGGCATGCCTGCAGCCGCCATCGGGCGCCGGCGGCGGGTTGGCTGCGCCGCGCGACTACCTGGGACTTGCCGAGCGGCTCGCGGGCGCGAAGGGTGGGGCGGCCAGACTCATGATCACGCACGGACTCTCCGGCTCCGGAAAGTCGACCCTGGCGCGCCGGCTGGTGGAGGAGACGGGCGCCATCCGGCTTCGGTCTGACGTCGAGCGCAAGCGCCTGTTCGGGCTGCAGGCGCTGCAGCGCTCGGCCGGGCAGGCGAGCGACATCTATGCGCCCGATGCCACGCGGCGAACCTTCGAGCGCTTGCGCGAGGGTGCGGCGCTGGCGCTTGGGGCCGGCTTCCCGGTGATCGTCGATGGCGCCTTTCTGCGCGCGCAGGAACGCGAGCGGTTTCACGCGCTCGCGCTGGAGCTCGCGCTGCCATTCACCATCCTGAGCTGCCGAGCCGACGCGGAGCAGTTGCAGCGCAGGGTTCACGAGCGCGAGGCGGCCGGCAACGATGCTTCCGAGGCCGATGCCGAGGTTGTCCGGCGTCAGCGGGAGTTCCAGGAGCCGCTCAGCCCTCGGGAGCGCAGGCTCAGCTTCGAGATCGATACCGGGCAGCCGGTGGATTTTGCGGCGCTGGCCGGGCGCTGGCTGGCACTCAGGGATTGATGCAGCGCAAGCCCCTGGCGCGAAAACGGGCCTAAGCTTGCAGGTACAGCTCTAGAACCCGCAAGTGATGCCCATGCAGACACCCCGATCCATCCTGCTTCACCTCGACACATCGTCCCGCTGCGCCGAGCGCGTCAAGCTCGCGGCGCAGCTGGCGCAGCGCTTCGACGCCGAAGTCACCGCCATGCTGTGCACCATGCCGGCGCTGATGCGCTTCCCCTACGCGATGGAGAGTACCGCCGAGGCCGTGACCCTGATGCAAGACCTCGATCAGGAGTGCCGCGACAAGGCGCACGCGGTATTCGTGGAAGCCGGCGCCGGATCGCCCCGCCTGCATTGGGCGGAGCAGATCAGCGATGCCCCGTGGGGCTTCGCCCGCCGCGCCCTCTACGCCGATCTCATGATCCTGGGGCAACGCAATGTCGACGATGCATCCGCCGGCGAATTGCCCCCCGACTTCCTGCCGAGCCTGCTGGTCGAAAGCGGCAAGCCGGCGCTCGTGTTGCCGTACGCCGGACCGATCGCACAGATCGGGCGCACCGTGCTGGTGGCCTGGAAAGAGACGCCCGAGTCCGCCCGCGCGCTGTCGGCTTCGTTGCCCTGGCTGTGCGGCGCCGACCGGGTGCATGTCGTGTGCTACGACCACGACCCCGCCGCTGCGCTGGCCGCGGTGCGCGACTACCTGGCGGTCGCCGGTGTGCCGGCAACGACGACCCATGCCGGCGGACCCGACCGCGGCGAGGCGGGCAACAGCCTCCTTTCGCTGGCCGCCGACCTCGGCGCCGACCTTCTCGTGATGGGCTGCTACGGCCACAGCCGCGCACGCGAATGGGTGCTGGGCGGCGTCACGCGCTCGATCCTGCAGTCCATGACCTTGCCGGTGCTGATGTCGCATTGAGGGGCGGCCAGGGATTGAGCGGACAGCCGATCACCGGCGCCGCCCGCGGCGTCCGTGCGGCCGGTGCGGATGGACAAATTGCCAAGTGGTGCCATGCTCGCGTTGTGCGAGCAGATGAACAAGAAAAGAGGCACCGCAAATGAACGCTTCCACCACCTTGACGGCACACGACATCCAAGTCCTGGT
>DASXKG010000138.1:0-6588 GCA_036496965.1 Variovorax sp. | reverse complement strand
GGTTGATGGTGATCTTCTCGGCTTCGGGAGTCCGGGTTCGCGCGGGGACGGGGGCAAGCTGCGTTTCCATGGTCGCCATCCTAGCACCATCTGAGTGGATGGCGTGTGGATGGTTTATGGCTTTTCGTGCGGCGAGAGGGTCTTTGGCAAAGGTTCAAAATCGGCAAAGCCCGTCGACTTCCATGACACAAGGACCTGCAGACATGACCAAGCCCGAAGCCACCACCCCACTGCCCGCCGCCGGCTACAGCGGCGATGTCACGCCGCAATTGGCCGCTGAGTGGATGGCCAGTGGCCAAGCCGTGATGGTCGATGTGCGCAGCGATGCCGAGCGCGAGTGGGTCGGCTTCGTGCCCGGGGCGGTCGGCGTGGCATGGAAGCAATGGCCCGGCATGGTCCCCAATGCCGCCTTCGACCAGGCGCTGCTTGCCGCGGTGCCGGCCGGCAAGAAGGTGGTGCTGCTGTGCCGCAGCGGCGTGCGCTCCATCTCCGCGGCGCGGCGTGCGACCGAGCTCGGACTCGAGGCCTACAACGTGCTCGAAGGCTTCGAGGGCGATCCCGACGCGCAAGGCCAGCGCGGCCACAAGGGTGGCTGGCGCTTGCGCGGGCTGCCCTGGAAGCAGAACTGAGGCGCGTCCCACCTAAAGCCGTGCGCCTTCGGCCCGTCTCGATGGGCCGAAGTGACGCCGGGGCATCGCCCGGTGCCGCATGTGCGGGCGCGCAGGCACAAGCGCAATAATCCCGCGCATGGCATTCCTCGCGATCGACATCGGCAATACCCGCCTCAAGTGGTCACTCTATGACGCGGCGCATCCCGGTGCGGCGGTGCTTGCGCACGGTGCCGAGTTCCTCGAGCACATCGAGCGGCTGGGCGAGGGGCCCTGGGCCGAACTGCAGCAGCCGGTGGGCTCGATGCTCGGCTGCGTGGTGGCCGGCGATGCCGTGCGGCGACGAGCGGAAGAGCAGCTGGTCGAGTCCTTCGACTGCTCGCCGCGCTGGGTGGTGTCCACCGTCGCCGAGGCCGGCATCGTCAACGGCTACGACCACCCGACGCGGCTGGGCGCCGACCGATGGGTGGCGATGATCGGCGCGCACCACCGCATGCTCGCGCAGGGGCCGGCCCGGCCGATGGTGGTGGTGATGATCGGCACCGCGGTGACGGTCGAGGCGGTCGATGCCGACGGCAAGTTCCTCGGCGGCCTGATCCTGCCGGGCCACGGCATCATGCTGCGCGCGCTCGAGACCGGCACCGCCGGCCTGCGCGTGCCGACGGGCGATGTGCGTGAATTCCCCACCAACACCAGCGATGCCCTCACCAGCGGCGGTACCTACGCCATCGCGGGCGCGGTGGAACGGATGGTGCAGCACCTGCGCGCGCAAAGCGGCGCCGAACCGGCGTGCTACATGACCGGCGGCGCGGGCTGGAAGATGGCGCCCAGCATGAACGGCAATTTCGAGCTGGTGGACAGCCTGATCATGGATGGGCTGCTGGTGATCGCGCAGGAACGGGACGCGAACTAGCCTTTCCAGAGTTGAGTGAGCGTGTGGATCAGCAATCCCACGAGTCCGCCCACCAGCGTCCCGTTGACCCGGATGAACTGCAGGTCGCGCCCGATGTGCGATTCCAGCTCGCGCGTCATGTCGACGGTGTTCCAGTCGGCCACCCGCTCGACGATGTAGCGCCGGATGTCCTCCCGATAGCGGTCGATGGCGCGCGGCGCGGCGTCGACGATCTGCTCGTTGATCCAGCGCCGCATCGGCAGGTCGGCCTGCAGGCGCGCGCCGAGTGTCCCCGCCATTGCGGCCAGCCGCTGGCGGATGCTCGAATCGCTGCGCGCCAGGTCGTCGTGCAGCCAGGCGAGCAGTTCGCTCCACAGGCCATCCAGGTAGTCGGCCAGGGCGGGATGCGCCTGCAGCTGCGCGCGGATCAATTCGCCGCGGCGCTGGAATGCCGGGTCGGTCTGCAGCCGCGCGATCAGCTCGACCCGGAAGGCATCGAAGCGCAGCCGCAGCGGATGCGCCGGGTCGGCCGCCATCTCGCCGAGGGTGCGCACCACCGCGGACACGACCTTGCGGGTGGCCAGCCTGGCGGCCACCTGGTCGAGCCCGACATAGCGCAGCGCCTTGATCTCGCGCGCGATCGCCTCGGTGATGCGGTCTTGCATCTCCTCGCCCTCGACCACGGCGGTCACCTGGACCAGGAACTCGTCGAGCACGGCGCGGTGCCGGCCCTCGGCTGTCAGCGCATCGAGTGCCTGTCCGGCCAGGCGCGAGAGATCGAGCTGCGCCAGCCCGGCCGCCGCGATGCGCGCCAGGAAGCCGCGCACCCGTGCGTCGTCGAAGGCCGTGAGCCCGTAGCGCACTGCGGCCACCAGGTGCTCGGCCAGTGCCTCCGCGCGCTCGGGCCGCGCCAGCCAGCCCGCCAGCCGCGCGGCCGGGTCCCACTGCGCCAGCTTGGCCAGCACCTGCGGCGTGCTCAGGAAGTTGTTGCAGATGAAGCCGGCCAGCTTGGCGCCGATGCGGTCCTTGTTGGACGGGATGATCGCGGTGTGCGGAATCGGCAAGCCCAGCGGATGGCGAAACAGCGCCACCACGGCGAACCAGTCGGCGATCGCACCGACCATGGCGGCTTCGGCGAAGGCGGCCACGTAGCCCCAGGCCGGATGCAAGTCCGCGAGCGCCGTCGCAGCAGCGTAGAGTGCAGCCGCCGCGCAAAGCAGCGCGAATGCGACCTTCTTCAGCGAATTTCCTTTGTTAACGCAAGCCCGCGCAGGAACTCCTCGCAGCGGCCCAGTTGCGCCAGCGTGACGTACTCGTCCGGCTGATGGGCCTGGGCGATGCTGCCGGGGCCGCAGACCACGGTCGGGATGCCGGCGTTCTTGAAGATCCCGGCCTCGGTGCCGAAGGCGACCTGCGTGGTGCGCGCCTCCCGCGCCAGGCGCAGCGCCAGCCGGGTCACCGCGTCATCGACGGAGCCCAGGAAACTGGGGACTTCGCAAATCGTCTCGAAGCGAAAGCCGGTGTCGGGCGCGATCTTCTTCATGCCGGCTTCAACCCGGAGGGCGAAGCCGGCCAGCTCCTTTTGCATCTGCAGCGCGTCGGCAGTGGGCAGGTTGCGGAACTCGTAGCGGAACTCCGCGTCGCGCGGCACCACGTTGTCGGCCATGCCGCCGTGGAACTGGCCCACGCTGGCGGTGCTGAATGGCACATCGAAGCCGGCGTAGCGCGGCTCGTCGCGCTCGAAGCCCTCGGCCATGTCGCGCAGCTTGCCGACCACCCGCGCTGCCATTTCGATCGCGTTCACCGACTGCGGCGTGAGCGAGGAATGCGCCTCCTTGCCGCGCACGCAGCAGCGGTACCGGTAGACCCCCTTGTGCGCGATGGCTGGCACCATCTGGGTGGGCTCGCCGATGACGCATGCCAGCGGCTTGATGCCCTGGTCCTTCATGTCGGCGATCAGTCCTTTCACGCCAAAGCAGCCGACTTCCTCGTCGTAGCTGAAGGCGAAATGCACCGCATGCAGCGAGTCGCTCTCGATGAAGTGCTCGGCATTGGCCAGCGCGATGGCGATGAAGCTCTTCATGTCGGCCGAGCCGCGGCCGTACAGGCGCGGCTCGGTGAGCGCCGCGTCGGCGTCGGCATCGTCCTTGGGCCAGTCCTGCACGATGGCCGACAGCGGATCGACCGACCAGTCCTGCCCGTCCCATGGCACCGTGTCGGTGTGGCCGGAGACGATCACGCCGGCCTTCTTGCCCGCGCCCAGGGTGGCGAAGAGGTTGGCCTTGGTCTTGTCGGCGTTGTAGGTGAGCCGGCAGCGCACGCCCAGGCTCGCCAGATGCTCGCGCACGAAGGCGATCACCTCGAGGTTGCTGTTGGCGCTCACGGTGTTCATGCGCACCAGCGTCTGGGCAAATTCGAGGCTGCGGGGCGAAAGCACATGTGGCATGTGAATCATTGTCCCGGAAAAGCCCCTGGCGGCAGGCTCTTTGCGGCTTGCAGCGGCAAAGCCTAGACTCGACCCCCATGAAACTCATCGATTCCCTCGTCACCCAGGCGGCCGGCATCGCCCAGGTTCGACGTGACTTGCATGCCCATCCGGAGCTCTGCTTCCACGAGGTGCGCACCGCCGACGTGGTGGCCGCCAAGCTCACCGAGTGGGGCATTCCGATCCACCGCGGCCTGGGCACGACCGGCGTGATCGGGATCGTCAAGAGCGGCACCAGCGAGCGCGCCGTCGGCCTGCGCGCCGACATGGATGCGCTGCCGGTGACCGAACTCAATACCTTCGCCCATGCCAGCCAGTACCCCGGCAAGATGCACGCCTGCGGCCACGACGGCCACACCGCGATGCTGCTAGCCGCGGCCCAGCACCTGGCCAGGCAGCGCAATTTCGACGGCACGGTCTACCTGATCTTCCAGCCGGCCGAGGAGGGCGGCGGCGGCGCGCGCGAGATGGTCAAGGAAGGCCTGTTCGAGCAGTTCCCGATGGAAGCCGTGTTCGGCATGCACAACTGGCCCGGCATGAAGGCCGGCCAGTTCGCGGTCAGCCCCGGGCCGGCCATGGCCTCCAGCAATGAATTCGTGATCACCATCCGCGGCAAGGGCGGCCATGCCGCGCTGCCGCACACCGGCATCGACCCGGTGCCGGTGGCCTGCGAGATGGTGCAGGCCTTCCAGACCATCCTGACGCGCAACAAGAAACCCACCGATGCCGGCGTGATCTCGGTCACCATGATCCATGCCGGCGAAGCCAACAACGTGATCCCGGACCAGTGCGAGCTCAAGGGCACGGTGCGCACCTTCTCGCTCGAGGTGCTCGACCTGATCGAGTCGCGCATGAAGACCATCGCAGAGCATGTCAGCGCCGCCCACCAGGCCGAGTGCGACTTCTACTTCCATCGCAACTATCCGCCGACCATCAACTCGGCCGCCGAAGCCAATTTCGCGCGCCGCGTGATGGCCGGCATCGTCGGCGAGGAGAACGTGCTGGTCCAGGATCCGGCGATGACCGCCGAGGATTTCTCCTTCATGCTCCTGGCCAAGCCGGGCGCCTACGCCTTCATCGGCAACGGCGATGGCGCCCATCGCGCCGCGCACCACGGCAGTGGGCCCTGCACCCTGCACAACGCCAGCTACGACTTCAACGACGACCTGATTCCGCTCGGCGCCACCTGCTGGGTGCAACTGGCCGAGCAGTTCCTCCAGGCGCCTGCGCGGGCCGGCATGCCGGCGAGCGTGCAGAGCGCCGAAGGAGCGCACGCATGATCGGCGTCGGCGAAGCCTTCGCGCCGCGCTATGCCCAGGCGCGGCAGAAGTTCCTCTCGGCCTGCCAGGGCGCCGGCCTGGCGGTGCAGTCGCTGCCTCACCCGCTCCCGGGGCGCGATGGCGAGGCATTGGCGATGGACGTGGCGCTGGATGGCGATTCGCGCTCGCAGCATCTGCTGCTCTTGACCAGCGCCTGCCATGGCGTCGAGGGCCATTGCGGCAGCGGCGTGCAGGTGTTCGCGCTGCATGACGCCGAATGGCGCGAGACGGCGCGCGCGCAGGGCGTGGCCGTGCTCTATGTGCACGGACTCAATCCGCACGGCTTTTCGCATGGCCGCCGGGTCACCCACGAGAACGTCGACATCAACCGCAATTTTCTCGACTTCAGCGCGCCGCTGCCGGTGAACGAAGCCTATGCCAGCCTGCATGCGCTGCTGCTGCCCGAACAATGGCCGCCCACGGCGCAGAACGAGGCGGCGCTGATGGCCTGGGTCGGCGAGCACGGCGCCGGTGCCTTCCAGGAAGCGGTGAGCGGCGGCCAGTACCAGTTCGAGGACGGCCTCTTCTTCGGCGGCAAGGCGCCGACCTGGAGCAACCTCAACTTTCGCGAGGTGCTGCGCACCCATGCCCAGGCGGCGCGCAAGCTGGCGTGGATCGACCTGCACACGGGGCTCGGCCCGAGCGGCCTCGGCGAACGCATCTTCGCCTGCCGCGACGACAAGGCCGCCTATGCGCGCGCCAATGCCTGGTGGGGCTCGCCCGCCGCGCCGGTCACCTCGATCTACGACGGTTCCTCCACCTCGGCGCTGCTCACCGGCCTGAACTGGAGCGCTGTCTACGAGGAGTGTCCGCAGGCCGAATACACCGGCATCGCGATGGAATACGGCACGCTGCCGCTCATGGAAGTCATGATGGCGCTGCGCGGCGACCACTGGCTGCACAAGCATCCGGAGGCATCGGCCGAGCTTGCCGCATCGATCCGGGCAGCGACGCTGGAAGCCTTCTACACCGACACCGACAGCTGGCGCGGCCAGATCATCAGCCAGGCCCGGCAGGCCATGTTCCAGGCTGTCGAGGGACTCAGGCCGGCGCCGGGCCGCTCCCAAGGCGGCCTGCGGCCCCCCTCGGGGGGCAGCGACCACACGAAGTGAGGGAGCGTGGGGGCAACATTCAAGTCCTGATTCGGCCGTCGCCCTCGATCATGGAGAGCTCGACGAATTTCGAGGCGACGTGGCTGTGCGCGGAGAAAGAGACCTCGAAGCCGCCGAACTGCTGGCGATCGATGGTCTCGAGCCCCGCGACAAGCCCGTCGCGCGTGGCCTT
>DASXKG010000137.1:0-1993 GCA_036496965.1 Variovorax sp. | reverse complement strand
GCCGACCCGCAGGCCTCGTGCGGAGCGAGACCGGCATCGAAGCGCAGGATGCGTTGCGCGGTGGCGCGGTCAGCCGCTTGCGCCTGCGCGTACGGCAGGTAGTGCGACAGGTCGGAACTGATCACGATCAGCGTCTCCGTGCCGCCCCAGAGCCGCACCAGCACTTGCGCCACCGCCTCCGCGCCCGCCTCGCCGACGACCAGGGGCACGAGGGTGAAGCGGCCGAGCACGACCTGGAGGAAAGGCAACTGGACTTCGAGCGAATGCTCGCGCTCGTGCGCAGAGCCGCTGCGGATCACCTGCGGCAGGTCGTCGAGGGCGGCGAGCGCCTCCGTGTCGAGCTCGATCCGACCCAGCGGTGTCTCGAAGACGGTGGCCTCGGGGGCCGCAAGGCCGCGCACCCGGACGCGATGCGCGGGGCCGAGCAGAACGACGCGCTGGATGACAGGCTCGCGTTGCCGTCCCAGCAAGGCATAGGCCCGCGCCGCCACCGCACCGGAGTATTCGTAGCCGGCGTGCGGCGTGATCAGCAGCTTCGGCGGGAGGCGCGCGCCGTCGCTGTCGGCGACGCCGTCCAGGTAGCCCGCGATCTGCCCACGCAGCGCCATGGGCGCGCAGGGGTAGAACAGGCCGTCGACTGCGGCGTGGCGTACGGCAGGCATGGGGCACGACTCCTGCCGTTGAATGTGAACCTTCCGGGGTCGAAAATCAATCCTTGCCGGCCGCGCCGGGCGGCGGCGGGACGGCGCTGCGCCGGTCCACCTTGCCGCTGAGCACCACCGAGGTATGCGTGTGCTGGATGCCCTCGATCAGCCCGATGCGGTCGAGCAGCGCGTCGAGCTGCTCGTTGGTCTCGCAGCGCAGCAACACCATGTAGTCGTACTGCCCGCTGACGGCCGACACCTCCTCGACCTCGGGCAGGCGTTCCAGCGCCCGAACGACGGCGCTGCCCTTCTTCGGCGCCACGCTCAGGCCGCAGTAGGCGCGGACGGCGGCTTCTTCAAGGCGCTTGCCGAGGCGCACGCCGTAGCCGGCAATCACGCAGTCGCGCTCCAGGCGCGCGATGCGGGCGACGATGGTCGTGCGCGCCAGCCCGAGCTTGCGCGCCAGCAATGCCGCGGGCTCCCGGGCGTTGGCCTGGAGCAGGCTCAGCAGGTGGCGGTCGATGTCGTCCAATGGGGTCAGGCCGACGCCGGGCCGCCCCAAGTCGGCCTGCGGCCCCCCCGGGGGGCAGCGACACACGAAGTGAGGAGCGTGGGGGCCAACTCAATCCACTTCCGCGATCATCTCGATCTCGACGCAGGCCCCCATCGGGATCTGCGCGACACCGAAGGCGCTGCGGGCATGGGCGCCTTTCTCGCCGCCGAAGACCTCGGCCATCAGCTCGCTCGCGCCGTTGGTTACCAGGTGCTGCTCGGTGAATGTCGGAACCGAATTGACCAGGCTCATCAGCTTGACGATGCGCCGGACCTTGTTCAGGTCGCCGATCGCCGCGTGCAGGGTGCCTAGCAGGTCGATGGCGACGGCGCGCGCGGCCTGCCGGCCCTGGTCGGTCGACAGTCCGGCGCCGAGCTGGCCGACCCATGGCTTGCCGTCCTTGCGGGCGATGTGGCCGGACAGGAAGACCAGCTTGCCGGTCTGCACGAAGGGCACGTAGGCAGCGGCCGGCACCAACACCGGGGGCAGCGTGATGCCGAGGTTTTGGAGTTTGTCGTAGACGCTCATGAGGAGTCCTTGATCTGTAAAGGGAGGGGCGGTGAATTCTGGGTCTGCGTCTGGATCAGCGAGGGGCCCTGCGACTGCGATTGACTCTGGGACGAGATCCCGCTCTGGGCGATCCGCGCCGCCTCCTCGCGCAGCTCTTCCAGCGGCCGCACCGTGACGCTGACCCCCAGGGTGTGGCGGGCGCCGCCATGCAGCACGCCGCGCATGGGCGAGACGTCGGAATAGTCGCGGCCGATGGCCAGCGTGACGTAGTCCTCGCCGGGCTGCC
>DASXKG010000136.1:0-2291 GCA_036496965.1 Variovorax sp. | reverse complement strand
GAGCGCCAGCAAACGCTGCAGCCAGGGCCGCGGCAGATGGGCGAGCGCGCCGGAGAACAGGATGATCAGGCCCTGGATCACCACCACCATCTCGCGGGTGATGGTCGGGATGTCGAAGGCGAGCTCGGCGCCGCCCTGCTGCAGCGCCCCGAACAGCAACGCCGCCAGCACGATGCCCAGCGGGTGGCTGCGGCCCATCAGGGCGACGGCGATGCCGGCAAAGCCGTAGCCCGCCGGAAAGTCGAGCACGATGCGCTGGTGCACGCCCATCAGCTCGTTGACGCCCACGAAGCCGGCCAGCGCTCCAGACAGGCACATGGCCAGCATGGTCATGCGCTTGAGGCTGGTGCCGGCATAGACCGCGGCTTCGGGGTTGTGCCCCATGGTGCGCAGCTCATAGCCCCACGGCGTGTGCCACAGGAACACCCAGACGCCCACGCAGCAGAACACCGCCAGCACGATCGAGAGGTTGAGCGCCGACGGCGCCACCTGGATGCCGACCGCGGCCAGCACTTCCTGCATCGAGGGCAGCTTGCCGGAGGCCGTGAAGCTGCGGCTCTGCGGCGTCATCGAGCCGGGCGCGATCAGCACGTTCACCATCAGGTAGACCATCAGCGCCGACGCGACGAAATTGAACATGATGGTGGTGATGACGATGTGACTGCCGCGCCAGGCCTGCAGCCAGGCCGGCACGGCGGCCCATGCCGCGCCGAACAGCGCCGCCGCTGCGATGGCGAGCGGAATCATCAGCCAGGCCGGCAGGACGCTGTCGAAGGCCAGGATCGCCAACCCGCAGCCCAGGCCGCCGATATAGGCCTGGCCCTCGCCACCGATGTTGAACAGCCCGGCATGGAAAGCCACGGCAACCGCCAGGCCGGTGAAGATGAAGTTGGTCGTGTAGTAGAGCGTGTAGCCGATCGATTCGGACGAACCGATGGCGCCCAACACCAGGAGCCGCAGCGCATGCAGCGGATCGACCCCGATGATGCGCACGATGATGCCGACCGTGACGAAGGCGAGCGCGATATTGATCAGCGGCAGCGCCGCGATCTCCGCCCAGGCAGGCAGCGGCCGGCGCGGCGCGCTCATGCCCCTTCGGTTCCGCTCAGGGCAGGTGCCGCCCCCGCCATCATCAGCCCCAGCCGGCGTTCATCGGCCCGGCCGGCCGGCACTTCGCCCACGATCCGGCCAGCAAACATCACCAGGATGCGGTCGGCCAGCGACAGGATCTCATCGAGCTCGACCGAGATCACCAGCACGGCGCAGCCCTGGTCGCGCGCCTTCACCAGCTCGCGATGGATGAATTCGATGGCGCCGATATCGACGCCGCGCGTCGGCTGGCCGACCAGCAGCACCCTGGGTTCGCGCGCCATCTCACGCGCCAGCACCAGCTTCTGCTGATTGCCACCGGAGAAGCTCGACGAGCGCAGGCCAGGTGCGCGCGGCCGCACGTCGAAGCGCTCCATGAGAGCGGCGCAATGGGCGCTGACCGCCGGGCCGTCCATCAGGTAGTTGTGGCAGAACGGTTCCAGCTCCTGATAGCCCAGGATCGACGTCTCCGAGGCCTGGAAGGCCGCCACCATGCCCTGGCGCTGGCGATCCTCCGGCACGTGGGCAACACCGAGCTCGCGCATCTCGGCGGGGTCGCTGGGATGACCGGGATCGATCAGCCGGCCGCACACCGTCAGCCGCCCGCCGGTCGGCGCGCGGATGCCCGACAGGACCTGCAGCAGCTCGGTCTGGCCGTTGCCCGAGACGCCGGCGATGCCGACGATCTCGCCGGCCCTGAGCTCGAGCCCGACATCGTCGAGCAGCCGCACGCCACGACTGTCGGTCAGCGACAGGTGCTCGGCCCGCAGCAGCACCTCGCCCGGCTGCTTCGACGCCTTGTCGAGCTGCATCAGCACCTTGCGGCCGACCATCAGCTCGGCCAGCTCCTCGGGGCTGGTCTCCGCCGTGCGGCTGTCGGCCACGATCTGGCCCTGGCGCATGACATAGACATGGTCGGTGACGGCCATGATCTCGCGCAGCTTGTGGGTGATCAGCACGACCGTGACGCTGCGTTCCTTGAGCGTCGCCAGGATGCGAAAGAGCTGGTCGGTCTCCTGCGGCGTCAGCACGGCGCTGGGCTCGTCCAAAATCAGGATTCGCGCGCCACGGAACAGCACCTTCAGGATCTCGACCCGCTGCTGCTCGCCCACCGAGAGATCGGCCACCAGCGCGTCGGGATCGACCGAAAGCCCGTATTCGCGCGCCAGCCGCGCCAGCTCGGCGCGGGCCGCCGCCAGGCC
>DASXKG010000135.1:0-9075 GCA_036496965.1 Variovorax sp. | reverse complement strand
TAGGTCCCTGGTTCGAGCCCAGGTCGAGGAGCCACAATAAGCCGCGAGGCACCTGAAGAGTCTGCTATCAAACTGGTAGCGGACTCTTTTTTTTTGCCGCGCAATATTGGAGGCTTCCAACTGACCTTGTCCGGCGCTTTTCAGGTCACCGCTGACGGGGTTCAGTCTGCCTAGCTTAGCTTAGCTACTCCTGGCCGCGATGCCGAGCACAACACGTGAACTGGTGAAGTCGAAGATCCAGATGCTGGCCGCTGATCCGATGGGTGCGGCCAACGTCAAGAAGCTGGTGGGGCGCCCGGGCTATCGGCTTCGCGTGGGCGGTTGGCGTGTGATCCTGGAGATCGGCGCGAGGGGCGGAGTCTACAAATGATCGAAGTTCAGGTGATCGAACAGGGCGGCAAGCCTGTGTTTTACGTCCTGCCGGCGGCCCTGTGGGAAAGGATTCGCGACAAGGTCGAAGACGTCGAAGATGCGGCGGCTTTTGATCGCGCGGTGGCGAATGATGACGGCGTGCGCATCCCCGCGGAAGTGGCCCATGCGATGGCCGATGGCGTCCATGCAGTGCGCGCGTGGCGCGAGTATCGCGTGATGACTCAAGATGCATTGGCGAAGGCTGCGGGCGTCAGCAAGCCGTTCATCAGCCAGATCGAAGGTGGCAAGCGCGAAGGCACTGCGGTAACGCTCAAGAAACTGGCCAAGGCGCTAGGCGTCTCGATCGATGCTCTGACCTGAAGACAAGCTCGGCCTGCAACCGTGCTCTTGCAGGCCCGGTTTCGGTTCATTCGACCGACGCCTGCGCCTCAGGTGCCCGCCACAGCGCCCGAGGACCGCGAAAGTTGTAGCGCTCCCGGTAGCTTTGCGGGCTCACGCCCGCGGCGCGGCGAAACATGCGGCAAAAGGCGCTGCTGTCGATATAGCCGCAATCGTGCGCGATTTCCTCGACCGATCGCCAGGTCCCTTCCAACCACATCTGCGCGCGTTGCAACCGGACCTGCTGCGCGTATTGCAGCGGCGTCTTGCCGAGGTGCTGCTGAAAGAGGCGATTCAAGGTCCGTTCGCTGACGGCCGCGGCATCGGCAGCCTCGCGCAGGAGAAAGGGACGGCTGGCGTGGGCCTGCATCCAGGACTGGGCCCGGAACAGCGGCACGTCGCGCGACAGCCTCATGATCTGGTCGGTGCTCATCGCCGCCGAGAGGTTTTGCCGCTCCGCGTTGAGCAGCAGTTTCTCCGCGACCGCATGGGCCAGGTCGGCCAGGCCGGCATAGCGAATCAGGTGCACGACCAGGGAATGGGCCAGTGACGGCGTGGCGGCGCACACCGAGCGATGCATGGCCAGGAGCGGTTCCCGCGACTCGATGCGCACGCCCGGGTAGAACTTGGCGAAGCCCGACTGGTAGAGCCACGGAACCGGCGCTTCGCTGATCACGCCGGCATGCGCGAGCAGCCAGGTCCCGGTGCCGCAGGCGCCAAGAAAGGCGCCGCCATCGAAGGCCCGGCGAACCAGGGCCAGCGCGTCGGGGTTTCGCTGCACCAGCCGGTGCAACGCGTGGATCGAGCGCATTTCGAGCGCCGGCACCAGCAGCACGCGCCACCTGGCTTCGGCATGGCGTCGGCTGGCGCGCCGCTCCTCCCCGTCGACGCAGGTCAGGGCATGCTGGCGGTGCGTGCGGTCCTGGTCGTCCAGCACGCGCCAGCTTGCCACCGGGCCCGGCTCGCGCGGCGCGCGCAGGCGCGCCAGGGCATTGAGCTCGCGCAGCGTGTCGACGGCCGCCCAGAGCGCGCCGGGCATGCCGCCCTTGGGCAGCAACAGGTCGAAGTGGACGGTGATCGGCATGGCAGGATCGGCACAAGCATTGGCTGGATTGAACGATGGCAAACGCGAGGCCCGGTTCTACCATGCGAGCCCATCAACAACTACGGGTCACTGCGATGCGAGACATCTTCGAAGTTCTGCGAGACGTTCCTGCCGGGCGGAGGAGGCCGCAATGAGCCACCCCGTTCAGCCCACGGCGGCCATGGTCCGCAAGGTGGTGATTGCCTCCGTGCTCGGCAACGCCTTCGAGTGGTTCGATTTCGCCATCTACGGCTTGTTTGCCGTGATCCTTTCCAAGCTCTTCTTTCCCAGCGGAAGCGAGACTGCGTCCTTGCTCCTGACGCTGGCGACCTTCGGGGTCGGCTTCGCCGTGCGACCGCTGGGCGGCGTGCTGCTCGGCATCTATGGCGATCGCGTGGGGCGCAAGAAGGCGCTTTCGATCACCATCGTGCTGATGGCGATCGGCACCGGCATGATCGGCTTGTTGCCCAGCTATGCAGCGATCGGCATCGCGGCACCGATCCTGCTGGTGCTTGCACGTCTGGTGCAGGGCTTTTCGGCCGGCGGCGAGTTCAGCGGCGCAACCACCATGCTCGTGGAATTCGCGGCGCCGCAGCGACGCGGCTTCTTCGGCAGCTTCCAGATGTGCGCCCAGGCGCTGGCGTTTTCTGCCGCCGCATTGGTGGCCTACCTGCTGACGCGCAATCTCAACGCCCAGGACCTCGAGGCCTGGGGCTGGAGGCTGCCATTCCTGTTCGGCATCCTGATCGGCCCCGTCGGTTGGCTGATTCGATCCAAGGTCGACGAATCGCCCGAATTCACCAACTACCTCGCAAGCACCAGCGGAGCCACCCAGCAGGCGAATACGCCGTTGAAGAGTGTCTTCAAGGAATATCCCAGAGAGATGCTGGCGAGCATGTGCATCTGCGTGGTCGGTACGGTATCTGCCTATGTGTTCGTCTTCTTCCTTCCGATCTTCGCGCAGAAGCAATTCGGCCTGGTCTCGACGGACGTGAATCTCGCCACTTTCCTGAGCACGGCCGTTCTCGTCGTCTTCTGCCCGTTGGCCGGACATCTTTCGGACAGATATGGACGAAGGGCGATCCTCCTGCCGGCCATGGTCGTCTACGGCATCACCGCCTACTGGTTGTTCTCGGACTTCATCGCGGCCCCGTCGTTTCATAGTTTCCTGGTCCTTCAGCTGGGCGTTTCGCTGTGCATGAGCTTCTTCTGGGGACCGACACCGATCGTCCTGACCGAAGTCTTTCCGGTGAAGCTGAGGTCTACCGGGTCGGCCGTGGCCTACAACCTGGCCGTGCTCGTCTTCGGGGGCCTGGCGCCCTTCGTCAACACCTGGCTGGTCAAGGCAACGGGCAGCAACTTCGCCCCGCTCTACTACGTCGCAGTGAGTGTGGTGGTCGGAATCGTCGGCTTGTTCCTCTTGCCCGGCGCCCGGCCCCTTCAGCTCGAACCAGCACGGCGGGTCGCGTGAGCCTGATCCTCGACCTCCACATGCGCGACTGGATGGCGCGCCACCAGGCGGAGTTCGCCCAGCTGCGCCAGCAGATCCACCAACATCCCGAATTGAGCTTCGAGGAATTCCAGACCAGCGACCTGGTGGCGCAATGCCTGCAATCCTGGGGCTGGCACCTCGAGCGCGGCATCGGGGGCACCGGGCTGGTGGCACAACTCAAGCGGGGCCAGGGCGCGCGCCGCCTTGGCATCCGCGCCGAGATGGATGCGTTGGCGCTGACCGAGATGACCGAGCTGCCCTATGCCAGCCGGTGCGCCGGCGTCATGCATGCATGCGGC
Organism: Variovorax sp.; assembly: GCA_036496965.1. Classification (GTDB taxonomy): domain Bacteria; phylum Pseudomonadota; class Gammaproteobacteria; order Burkholderiales; family Burkholderiaceae_C; genus Variovorax. Next base: position 5,450 of record DASXKG010000135.1, on the reverse strand, counting down.
CACGACGGCCACACCACCATGCTGCTCTTCGCCGCCAAGTACATCGCCGAGCATCGGCGATTCGACGGGACGCTCAATCTCATCTTCCAGCCGGCCGAGGAGGGGGGCAACGGCGCCTCGCGCATGATGGAGGACGGCCTGTTCGAGCGCTATCCATGCGATGCCGTGTTCGGCATGCACAACATGCCCGGGGTGCCGGCCGGTCGGCTGGCCTTTCGCAGCGGAGCGGCCATGGCCTCGGGCGACGAGGTGACCATCAGGTTGACCGGCCGCGGCGGACACGGTGCGTTACCGCACCTGGCAGCAGACCCGACCGTGGCGGCGGCCAGCATCGTCATGGCGCTGCAAACCGTGGTCTCGCGCAATGTGGATCCTCTGCACGCCGCGGTCGTCACGGTCGGCGTGCTGCACGCGGGCACCGCCTGCAATGTCATTCCCGAGACCGCGCTGCTCAAGCTCACGGTTCGCGCGCTGGACCGAGCCGCGCGAGACACGGTCGAGCAGCGCATCCGAAGCCTGGTTCAGGCACAGGCCGAGAGCTTCGATGTCAGCGCCGAAGTGAATTTCGCGCGAGGCTATCCGGTGCTCGTCAATACACTGGAGGAAACCGAATTCGCCCGCTCGGTCGCTCGATCGCTGGTCGGACCCGGGGGCATGGACGAGCACGGTCCGGCCTACATGGCGGCCGAGGATTTCGCCTTCATGCTCGAGCGTGTTCCCGGTTGCTACCTGTTCATCGGCAACGGCACGCACATCAAGGAGGGCGGCTGCAGCGTGCACAATCCGCACTACGATTTCAACGATCGGATCTTGCCGGTTGGCGCTGCCTACTGGGCAGCGCTTGTCGAGCAGTTCTTGCCCGTGGCAACGAGCTGAAAGCTCCAGGCGGGCAGCACGAAGAGCAGGGTGCTCAAGCCGTGCGGCGCGCCGCCAGATCGGCGTCGACCAGGCCGACCAGCCGTGCCGCCTGCGCCTCGGGATCCAGATCAGTAACCAGCGCGCGCACCACCGCGACCGATCCGACACCCGTGGCCAGGACTTCGGGCATGCGCGCCGCATCGATGCCGCCGATGCCGACTTGCGGATAACCCCGCATCAGCCGCGCGTAGGCCGCGAGCCGTGCCACGCCCTGCGGTGCGGTGGCCATGCGCTTGAGCGTGGTCGGGTAGACCGCACCCATCGCGACATAGCTCGGGCTGGCTGCGTCGGCGCGCACCATCTCGGCATAGCCGTGGCTGCTGACGCCCAGGCGCAGGCCGGCGCTGCGAATCCTTTTCAGGTCGGCGGGCGCGATGGCCTCGAGGTCTTCCTGTCCCAGGTGCACGCCGTAGGCGCGCGCTTCGATGGCCGCGCGCCAGTGGTCGTTGACGAAGAGCAAGGCAGCGGTGCCCCTGACCGCTTCCACCGCTGCATGCACCTCGCGTTCGACGGCTGCGGCATCGTCGGACTTGAAGCGCAATTGCACCGTCGGCACGCCCGCGCGTGCCATCCGCCCCACCCAGGGCGCATCGGGCAGCACCGCGTAGAGGCCGAGGTTCAGCGGGCAGGGCGCAAAGGCGTCATCGCGCCCGCTCGGCGGAAAGGCGCGCAGGCCGAAGTCGACCGGTGTCTCCGGCCACGCCCGCGGGTCGAAGCGGCCGGCGCGTTGGCTCTGCGCGCACCAGGCGCGCGCCAGGCATTCGGCATCGACATCGATGAAGCCGAGCGTGGCGCAGGCCTGCTTCACGCCGCTGTAGAGCGGCTCGTCCGAGCCGAAGACGGCCCTGGCATCCGGCGCCCGGCCGAAACGCGAGGCATGGGCCGCGACAACGGCAGCGGCGACGGCTTGGGAATCGGTCATCGAGGTCATCCCGCTCATTGCGCTGCGGCGTGGTGCCAGAACGGCGTGCCGAGCACGGGGGTGCTGGGCTGCGCCGAGGCTTGCGCCGCCATCGCACCGGCAAGATGCGCGCTGCGCCCCGCCTGCACCGCGTCGGCAAAGGCGCCGGCCATCGCCACCGGATCCTGCGCGAGCGCGACCGCGGTGTTCAGCAGCACGCCGTCGTAGCCCCATTCCATGACCTGGCAGGCATGCGACGGCAGGCCCAGTCCGGCATCGACGAGCAGCGGCACCGAGAGCCGTTCGCGCAAGACCTGCATGGCGTAGGGATTGACGGGTCCACGTCCGGTGCCGATCGGGGCGGCCCAGGGCATGACGGCCTGGCAGCCGACATCGACCAGGCGCTGGCACAGCACCAGGTCCTCGGTGCAGTAGGGCAGCACGTGGAAGCCATCGCGGATCAGCTGCGACGCGGCATCGACCAGGTTCAGCGTGTCGGGCTGCAGCGTGTAGTCATCGCCGATGAGTTCGAGCTTGATCCAGGGCGTGTCGAAGAGTTCGCGCGCCATCTGCGCCGTGGCGATCACTTCCTGCACGCTGTGGCAGCCGGCCGTGTTGGGCAGCACCGGCACGTCGAGCCGCCGCAGCAAGTCCCAGAAGCCGTTGTCGGCGCCGCCCGCGCCGGGGCTGGCCGTCTGGCGGCGCAGCGAGGCGGTGAGCATTGCCGGCCGTGCGCGGCGCACCGCCGCTTCCAGCACATCGGGCGATGGATAGCGGGCCGTTCCGAGCAGCAAGCGGCTCTGGAAGCTCCGGCCGTAGAGGACGAAGGGGTCGTTGGCGAGGGGCGTGGTCATGGTCTTTCAGCCGCCCGTCACCGGGCGGATCACTTCGATGCGGTCTTCGGCCTGGAGCTCGTGCGACGCATGGCCGGAGCGCGGCACGAACTGGCGATTGACGGCCGCCGCATAGGGCGGCGTGGCCTGGATGAGAAGCAGCGCGTCCGCCAGCGTGGCGCCCGGCGGCAGGGTGTGCGGCGTGTCGTTGATCAGGACGTTCATGGCGTCGTCATTTCGAAGCGGGCGGCGAGCGGGGATTGGCCGGTGGACAGCAGCTCCAGCGCGACGTCGAGCAGGGCCGGCGCGATCATGAAGCCGTGCCGGTACAGGCCGTTGATCTGCATCACCCCCGGCGCCGGCAGGCGCACCGCGGGCAGGTTGTCGGGCAGGGTCGGGCGGCACTGGGTGGCGATCTCGACGATGCGCGCTTCCGCGAAACCGCTGTGCACCGAATAGGCGGCGCTCAGCAGTTCCAGCGTCGAGCGCACGCTGGCGCCGGACATGTCGTCGGACTCGATCTCGGTCGCGCCGATGACGAACAGGTGGTCCGGCTTGGGCGCGATGTAGAGCGGATAGCGCGGATGCACCAGCCGCGTCGGCCGGCGCAGCAAGACCTCGGGCGCATGCACGCGGATCACCTCGCCCCGCACGCCGCGCAAGGCGCTCCATTGGGGCCGCGCGCCCAGGCCGCGGCAGTCGATCACGCGTTCGGGTTGGCCGGGACGCCCGGGCGCGAAGTCGTCGATGCTGCGCGGCGCCTGCCAGTGCAGCCGAACCCGGGGCAGGCCTTCGAGCGTTTTGAGCAGCGCGGCAAGCAGCGCGCGGTTGTCGAGCTGGCCTTCGTCGGGCAGCAGCAGCCCGTTGGCAAAGCGCCGGCCCAGCGCAGGCTCCACGGCCTCGACGCCGGCCGCGTCGAGCCTGCGCATGGCGGGCAGTTCGGGCACGACTTCGACGGTGCGCGCGAGCACCCGGGCCAGCCGTGCGGCTTCGGCTGCATCCTGCCGGTGCCAGAGCACCAGCGTGCCTTCGCGCTGGAAGAACACCGGCGCGGCCAGGGTGGCGATCAGCGCCGGCCAGCGCGCCAGGGCGTGATGGCCCATGCGCACGACCGAGGCCGGTGCCACGGCCGACTCCGCCAACGGTGCCAGCATGGCAGCGGCGACCCGGGCGGCCGCGCCTTCGGCGTCGGGGCCGCCGGCCTCGAAGACATCGACCGCGCAACCGGCCTGTGCCAGTGCCAGCGCCATCAGGCGGCCCATGAGGCCGGCACCGAGGACGGCGGCGGAACGGAAGGGAAGTCCGGCGTGTGTGCTCATCTTCACGGGCTCAGGCCGGAACGGGGTGCCCGATAATTTTCGCCATGACCACTGCATTCTCCCGCTATGCGCGCGTGCTCTCGATCGCCGGCTCCGACAGCGGCGGCGGCGCCGGCATCCAGGCCGATCTGAAGACCTTCTCGGCCCTGGGCTGCTACGGGATGACGGCCATCACCGCGCTGACGGCGCAGAACACGCTGGGCGTGTCCGGGATCCACGAGGTGCCGGCGGCCTTCCTCAAGGCGCAGATCCGGGCGGTGGTCGAGGACATCGGCGTCGACGCCGTCAAGATCGGCATGCTGCATGGACCCGAGATCGTGGAGGTGGTGGCCTGGTCCATCGACCACTATCGGTTGCCCAACGTGGTGCTCGACCCGGTCATGGTCGCCACCAGCGGCGACCGCCTGATGGCCGCCGACACCGTGGCGGTGCTGGTGCGCGAGCTGTTCCCGCGCGCCCTGGTGGTGACACCGAACCTCGATGAAGCGGCACTGCTGATCGGCCACCCGATCGACAGCGTGGATGCGCTGGACGATGCGGCCGGCGAACTGCTCGCGCTCGGCGCCCGCGCGGTGCTGCTCAAGGGCGGCCACCTGCCGGGCGACGACGTGGTCGACCTGCTGGCGCAGGCTGGCGGCGAGCGCTTGCGGCTCGCGTCGACGCGCATCGCGAGCCGCAACCTGCACGGTACCGGCTGCACGCTGTCCTCGGCCATCGCCGCACACCTGGCGCTGGGTTTCGCGCTCGACCAGGCGGTCGAACGCGCGCGCGGCTACGTGGTCGCCGCCATGGAGGCCGGCGCGCAGATGAAGATGGGCGCAGGCCATGGTCCGCTCAACCACGGCCATGCACCCGTACCGAGCGTGCGTCTGCCGGTGCCGTATCGTCGTTCGTGAACGCCATCCGCTTGCTCCCATGCCAATCGCAAGCAGGTGGGCAAGGCCGGCGGCCGGACCGCCACGCGAGGGACGAGGCGGCCGCCGGACGGGCTTCCCTGCGCGAGGATTACCTCAGGCCATCTGTCTGACCAGATGGATCCAGGCGGTTCGAATCCGCCCAACAGGTTCAAAGGGTCTTTTCTCAGCCGAGTCGGCAAAAAGCCGATCCAGCACCCCTAGCGAAGCCACATTGTAAGTCCCGCACAGGTCTGCCTGGCCGCTTGGATTGAACCGATCGTCACTGGACGGGAATGAACCATCCTGGTCGCCCCGAACACGCGGAGTACAGTTTGCCGAACGCCACATACCACGAGCCTCCCATGGCGAGCATGCCCCGCGATGCCGTTCGGCCCCAGGCCGGGGGAGTGCCGTTGGCCGAAAGCGCCGAAGTACGCCTGATCGGCCGAACCGCGAGCGGCGAACTGCAGGCGTTCGAACAGTTGTACCGCGCCTACCACCCCCGACTCACGCGTTTTCTGGACCGTGTGACGCGACGGCCCGACCTCGTCGGCGAACTGCTCAACGACACGATGCTGGTGGT
>DASXKG010000134.1:0-4862 GCA_036496965.1 Variovorax sp. | reverse complement strand
GAGCAAGGCGCGCATGCTCGACGAGAGCAGCAACCAGGTCACCTTCGCCGACGTCGCGGGTTGCGACGAGGCCAAGGAAGAGGTGAAGGAGGTTGTCGACTTCCTGAAGGACCCCGCCAAGTACCAGAAGCTCGGCGGACGGATTCCGCGCGGTCTGCTGCTCGTGGGTCCTCCGGGCACCGGCAAGACACTGCTGGCCAAGGGCATCGCGGGCGAAGCCAAGGTTCCGTTCTTTTCGATCTCCGGCTCCGACTTCGTCGAAATGTTCGTCGGCGTGGGCGCGGCCCGTGTTCGCGACATGTTCGAGAACGCCAAGAAGAACGCCCCCTGCATCATCTTCATCGACGAAATCGACGCTGTCGGGCGCCAGCGCGGCGCCGGCCTGGGCGGCGGCAACGACGAGCGCGAGCAGACCCTCAACCAGATGCTGGTCGAGATGGACGGCTTCGAGACCAACCTGGGCGTGATCGTGGTCGCCGCGACCAACCGGCCGGACATCCTAGACGCTGCGCTGCTGCGTCCGGGCCGCTTCGACCGCCAGGTCTATGTCACGCTGCCCGACATCCGCGGCCGCGAGCAGATCCTCAACGTGCACATGCGCAAGGTGCCGCTCGGCCAGGACGTGAACCCGAGCGTGATCGCCCGCGGCACGCCCGGCATGTCCGGCGCCGACCTGGCCAACCTGTGCAACGAGGCCGCCCTGATGGCCGCGCGCCGCAATGCCCGCGTGGTCGAGATGCAGGACTTCGAGAAGGCCAAGGACAAGATCTTCATGGGCCCCGAGCGCAAGAGCATGGTCATGCCCGAGGAAGAGCGCCGCAACACCGCCTACCACGAGTCCGGCCATGCGCTGATCGGCAAGCTGCTGCCCAAGTGCGACCCGGTGCACAAGGTGACGATCATCCCGCGCGGCCGCGCGCTCGGCGTCACCATGAGCCTGCCGGCGCAGGACCGCTACAGCTACGACCGCGAGTACATGCTCAACCAGATCAGCATGCTGTTCGGCGGCCGCATCGCCGAAGAGGTGTTCATGCACCAGATGACCACCGGCGCCAGCAACGACTTCGAGCGCGCGACCCAGATCGCCCGCGACATGGTGATGCGCTACGGCATGACCGAATCGCTGGGCCCGATGGTCTATGCCGAGAACGAGGGCGAGGTATTCCTCGGCCGCTCGGTCACCAAGACCACCAACATGAGCGAATCGACCATGCAGAAGGTCGATGCCGAAGTGCGCCGCATCATCGACGAGCAGTACGCCCTGGCGCGCCGCCTGATCGAGGAGAACAGCGACAAGATGCATTCGATGGCCAAGGCCCTGCTCGAATGGGAGACCATCGATTCCGACCAGCTCGACGACATCATGGCCGGTCGCGCGCCGCGTCCGCCCAAGGACTGGACGCCGCGCATTCCGCCTTCGGGCAGCGGTGGCAGCGGCGGCACGCCGGCGGTGAACCCCGACCCGGCGCCGACAGCGGCCTGAGCATGGCGCTTTGGCAGACGACGGGGCCTTGGGCCCCGTTTTTTTTGAGGCCCGGGCCGTGACCGTGGCCCCCCCGATGCGCTGGCGCACCACGCGCTTTGCGATCGAACTGACGCGGCCGCAGGTGATGGGCGTCGTCAATGTGACGCCCGATTCGTTCTCGGACGGCGGCCTGCACGGATCGACCGATGCGGCCGTGCGGCATTGCACCCGGCTGGTCGAAGACGGCGCCGACATCCTCGACATCGGCGGCGAATCCACCCGCCCGGGCAGCCCGCCGGTGCCCGTCGAGGCCGAATTGGCCCGGGTGCTGCCGGTGCTGCGCGAAGCGCTGAAGATGGGCCTGCCCGTGTCCGTCGATACCTCGAAGCCGGAGGTGATGCGCGCCGTGCTGGACCTCGGCGCCGACATCGTGAACGACGTCTGGGCCTTGCGCCAGCCCGGCGCGCTCGAGGCGGTCTCGGCCCACGTCTCCTGCGGCATTTGCCTGATGCACATGCATCGCGATCCGCAGAGCATGCAGACGCATCCGATGGAAGGCGACGTCGTCCCTGCGGTACTGTCCTTCCTCGACACGCGGGCCCGGGCGCTGGTGGCGCAAGGGGTCGATGCCGAGCGCATCGTGCTCGATCCCGGCATCGGCTTCGGCAAGACGGTGGCGCAGAATTTCACCCTGCTGGCGCGCCAGCGCGAGCTGCTCGGCGCCGGCCGGCCGCTGCTGGCAGGATGGTCGCGCAAGTCCTCGCTCGGCAAGGTCAGCGGCATCGCGTCGGCCGCCGACCGCATGGTGCCCAGCGTCGCTGCCGCGCTGCTGGCGGTGCAGCAAGGCGCCTCCATCGTGCGGGTGCATGACGTGCGCGAGACGGTGGCCGCGCTGGCGGTCTGGCAGGCCATGGAAACAGAACGACCAGGACAGGAAGCCAAACAATGACAAGAACCTATTTCGGCACCGACGGCATTCGCGGGACGGTCGGCCAGCCGCCGATCACGCCCGATTTCGTGCTGCGCCTGGCCCATGCCGTCGGCCGCGTGCTGAAGAAGTCCGAGAGCCGGCCCACCGTGCTGATCGGCAAGGACACGCGCATCTCCGGCTACATGCTGGAGTCGGCGCTGGAGTCCGGCTTCAACTCCGCCGGCGTGGACGTGGTGCTGCTCGGACCGCTGCCGACGCCCGGCGTGGCCTACCTGACGCGGGCGCAGCGGGCCAGCCTGGGGGTGGTCATCAGCGCCAGCCACAACGCCTTTCCGGACAACGGCATCAAGTTCTTCAGCGCCCAGGGCTCCAAGCTGAGCGACGAGTGGGAGATCGCGGTCGAAGCGGCGTTGCAGGAGGCGCCGGTCTGGGCCGACTCGGCGCAGCTCGGCAAGGCGCGCCGGCTCAACGATGCGCCCGGCCGCTACATCGAGTTCTGCAAGAGCACCTTTGCCAACGACCTGACCCTGCGCGGGATGAAGCTGGTGGTCGACGGCGCGCATGGCGCGGCCTACCAGGTCGCCCCGCAGGTGTTCCACGAACTGGGCGCCGACGTCACCACGATCGGCTGTGCGCCGGATGGGCTGAACATCAACAAGGGCTTCGGCGCCACCCACCCGCAGGCGCTGGTCAAGGCCGTGCGTGCGCGGGGCGCGGACTACGGCATCGCGCTCGACGGCGATGCCGATCGACTGCAGCTGGTCGATGCGAGCGGACGGCTCTTCAACGGCGACGAGCTGCTCTACCTGATGGTGATGGAACGGATCGCGCGCGGCCAGAAGCCACCGGGCGTCGTCGGCACGCTGATGACCAACAAGGCGATCGAGGTGGCGTTGAAGGCGCAGGGCATCGAGTTCGTTCGCGCCCGCGTGGGCGACCGCTATGTGCTCGAAGAGCTCGAGAAGCGCGGCTGGCTGCTCGGCGGCGAGGGCTCGGGGCATTTGCTGGCGCTCGACCGCCACACCACCGGCGACGGCATCGTGAGTGCCCTGCAGGTCTTGCAGGCCTGCGTGCGCGGAGGGCGCCGGGTCAGCGAGTTGCTGGCCGGCGTGAGCCTGTTCCCGCAGACCCTCATCAACGTTCGCCTGGCCGAGGGGCAGGACTGGAAGGCCAACGCCGCCCTGGCCGCCGAGAGCGAGCGTGCCGAGTCCGATCTCGGCGACACGGGTCGCGTGCTGATCCGCGCCAGCGGCACCGAGCCGCTGCTGCGGGTGATGGTCGAGGCACGCGATGCCGCGCTCGCCGAGGCCTGTGCGCGCCGCATTGCGGCGACGCTGGACGCCGCGTGATCGAGGTCCTGATCGCCGACTACGGCCATCCGCCCCACGCCCAAGCCGTCGTGAACCTGCTGGACGCCTACGCGCGCGATCCGGCCGGTGGCGGCACGCCGCTCGCGCCCGAGGTGCTCGAAGGTCTTCCAGCGGCGCTGGCAGCGCGTCCGCAGGCCTTCAGCGTGCTGGCCTACGATGGCCGGCAGCCGGTCGGCCTGGTGAATTGCATCGAGGGCTTCTCCACCTTCGCCTGCCGCCCGCTGGTCAACGTGCACGACGTGGTGGTGCTGGCCAGCCACCGCGGGCAGCGCATCACGCAGCGCATGCTGGCGCTGGTGGAGGCCGAGGCGCGGCGGCGCGGTGCCTGCAAGCTCACGCTGGAGGTGCTGTCCGGCAATCCCAGCGCCCTGCGTGCCTACGCGCGCGAAGGCTTCGCGAACTACCAGCTCGATCCCGCCTTCGGCACGGCACTGTTCCTTCAGAAGAAGCTTTGAACGAGCCTCAGAAACGGGTGACGGGCATCTCCTGGTCGCCGGCCCTGGCGGGCGCGTACTTGCCCAGCTCCCACTTGGCGATCGCATTGCGGTGCACTTCGTCCGGACCGTCGGCAAAGCGCAGGGTGCGTGCGCCGGCATAGGCATAGGCGAGCGGGAAGTCGTCGCACATGCCGCCGCCGCCATGCACCTGCATGGCCCAGTCGATGACCTGGCAGGCCATGCTGGGCGCCACCACCTTGATCATCGCGATCTCGGTCTTGGCGACCTTGTTGCCGGCCACGTCCATCAGCCAGGCGGCCTTGAGCGTGAGCAGGCGGGCCATGTCGATCTTGCAGCGGGCTTCGGCGATGCGCTCCTGCGTCACCGTCTGCGAGGCGACGGTCTTGCCGAAGGCCACGCGCGACGAGGCGCGCTTGCACATCAGCTCGAGCGCGCGCTCGGCCAGGCCGATCAGCCGCATGCAGTGCTGGATGCGTCCCGGGCCGAGGCGGCCCTGCGCGATCTCGAAGCCGCGGCCTTCGCCGAGCAGGATGTTGCCCACCGGCACGCGCACGTTCTCGAAGGTCATCTCGACGTGGCCGTGCGGCGCATCGTCATAGCCCATCACGTTGAGCGGGCGGATGATCTTGATGCCCTGG
>DASXKG010000133.1:0-2622 GCA_036496965.1 Variovorax sp. | reverse complement strand
GTGCTGCGCGAGCGCGAGATCATCCTCGGCGCGTTGTCCTGCATCGTCGACATGCTCGGGGCCATGATCGGCAACCACATCGAGGTCGTTCTGCACGATCTCACGCGTCCGGAAAGTTCGATCCTTCAGATCGCCAACGGGCATGTCACGGGCCGGCAGATCGGCAGCCCGGTGCTGGCCGGGCCGCACAACGACAAGGGTCTGGCCATCCTGGGCGATGCGATGCTGATGGCGGAACTGCCGGGCCACGTGCCGGTGTTTCCCTATCCCACGCAGTCGCGCGACGGCCGATCGCTGACCTCGGCCACCGTGTTGTTCCGCGATTCGCTCGGGCAGGCCTTTGCCAGCCTGTGCCTGAATGCGGACTTCGCCGAGATCGAAGCTGCCAAGGCCATCCTGGGGCGACTGCTGCCGCGCGATCGGGCCGCGGTCGAGCAGGCCCAGGTCGACGCACCCGAGATGGAGGGCCTGATGCACGAGATCATCGAAGCCTCGGTCCGGCGCTTCGGCAAGCCGGTCAACCGGATGAGCAAGCACGAAAAGACCGCGGCGGTCGAGATGATGCTGGAGCGCGGGCTCTTCATCGTGAAGGGCGGCGTCGAGAAGGCGGCCGCCGCGTTGGGGGTCACGCGGTTCACGGTCTACAACTACCTCGATGCCATCAAGGAACGGCGAAAAGCGACTGCGATGGCCGGCGCTCCCGCGCAGTGATGCGGGGTATCCTCGGACCTCAGTCGCCGAACGAGGTCGAGCAATGAAAATCCTACTGCCCATCGATGGTTCCGAGCCGGCTCTCGAGGCTGTTCGCCAAGCCATCCGCCTGACGCGCGAAGGCTTGCGTGCCAGCTTCGTGGTCGCCAACGTGCAGGAGCCTGCCAGGCTCTACGAGATGGTGCGCGTGCATGACGCGGCGACCATCGAGCGTGCGAGCCAGGCCGCCGGCGCCCACCTGCTCGCAGCAGCCGAGGAGATGCTGCGCCACGCGGGGCTCGAGTTCGAGAGCGAGGTCGGAACCGGCGACCCCGGGCACGTGCTGGTGGACGTTGCCGAACGCTACGGCTGCGACATGGTGGTCATGGCGGCAAGCAACCCCGGCGGCGTGCGTGACGCACTGCTCGGTTCGGTGTCGCGATCGGTGCTGCACGGCGCGAACATCCCGGTTCTGGTCGTCAAGACCCTGGCCAGCTGACGGGGTTCGCAAGCCGACGGCGAGCGCGAAACGCGAGGTGACGAATCTACCATTCGGAACCTTGCGGCCCGTATCCGCATCAGCATCTGTACCGATGGGCGCGAGAGCGCGCGGGCTTAGGCTGGAGCGGCGTCTGCAGGAGACAAAGGATGCGCACCACCAGCCAGAAGGCCGAGATCCTCGCCAGGGCCGGCATTGCCGTTCCCGCCTTTCCCGCCGAGGGCGAAAGCGCCGCGGCCGAACGATGGAAGCGCGAGATCGACAACCTCTTCGCGGGCTATGTGGCCGCGCGTGCCGCCAGAAGCCTGCGTGAAGCCGAGGAGGCGCTCCAGCTGGACCGACTTCGCCGTGCCAACTGCAGTCCTCATCTCCGATGAGGCCTCGAATGCTCGTCATCGGCCCCTGGAGGGAACAAGACTGAGATCGGGGGATCCAACACCTTGCCGGCTGGCGCGTCGCTCGTTGTTCTGTCCAGCGGCAGGAGGTGTGTCATGAAGCAGCTCAAGCATTGGCAGGATGTGATCAATGCCCTGTTGGGCGTGTGGGTGGTTCTGTCGCCATGGGCCCTGGGCTTCCAGGGCATGACGACAGCGACGGCCAACGCCGTCCTCGTGGGAGTGGCACTCATCGCGGCCGCCCTGGGCGCGATGATCGTGCCGCGCGCCTGGGAGGAATGGACCGAATGCGCGCTGGGCGCGTGGCTGGCGATGTCTCCCTGGGTGCTGGGTTTCGGCGCCCAGCGCGAGCCGATGCTCGCGGCGCTGATCAGCGGCCTGGTGATCGTGGCGCTCGCCCTCTGGACGCTGGTGACCGACAAGGACTACAGCGGCTGGATGCACAGGGCCGCGCACTGAGCGTGCGGCCTGGGGCCTGGCAGTCCAGGCCGCCAGGGTCGCCTTCGGCCGGGCGCCGCGCCCGTCGCGGCCCGGCCGCCAGCGCCGGATGAGCGCAGCGAGACAAGGCTCCGGGCGTTAGCCCTATCCTCCGCTCGCATTCGACTGAGCGCCACCCGGTGAGCAGACGCTGACCACCAGCTTGCAAGGCTCGGTGGGCAGATGGTTGTTGCATTCCCTCATCGCCGCCTGGACGGCGGCACCCGCGGTGGATGCACTGGCCGCTCCCCACTCGCCGAAATTGCCTGTCGCCAGGGCGCCGCAGGCACGGTCGAAATACGCCCGCACGTCGCAAGTGCCCGCCCGACCTGTGGCCTGGTCGCATTGCGCGCGCGCGGCACGCTCCGCCCCGGCGCGGGTGCTCTGGCTGAACGAGTAGCCATACCAGCTGTATCTGGACGCGATGGCGCCCCAGCGCGGGGCTGGGCCACGGTTGCCGACGGCGTCGGCATCGGCCGTCGCAGCGTTTGCACCGGGCCAGCCGGCACAGCAGATCAGGGCGAGGGTGCCGAACACGCGAATCGCGTTCGATCGAAATGT
>DASXKG010000132.1:0-4798 GCA_036496965.1 Variovorax sp. | reverse complement strand
GGCGACCTGGTAGCGCGGCGGCAGCGTCATGGGGCCGAGGTCGACCCGCCCGTCGGCATGCGCCAGGGCCGGGAAGACCATCGCCTCGCCCATGAAGCCGGCAACGAACTCGCTGGCAGGATGACCATAGAGCTGCTCGGGCGTGCCGCGCTGCGCGATGGCGCCATGGTCCATGACGATGATCTGGTCGCTGACCGCCAGCGCCTCGCCCTGATCGTGCGTGACGTAGGCGACCGTGAGCGCAAGCCGCTGCTGCAGGGCGCGGATCTCGTCGCGCATCTCGCGGCGCAGGCGCGCTTCGAGCTTCGACAAGGGCTCGTCGAACAGCAGCACCGCGGGTTCGAGCACCAGCGCGCGCGCCAGTGCCACGCGCTGCTGCTGGCCGCCGGACAGTTCGCCGGGCAGCCGCTCGTCCAAGCCGACCAGGCCGACGCCCTCGAGCGCAGCGCGGGCGCGCGCGGCCGCCTCGCTCCTGGACTCGCCGCTCATCCGCAAGCCGTAGCCCACGTTCTCGATCACGTTCATGTGCGGAAACAGCGCAAAGCCCTGGAACATCATGCTCACGTCGCGCTCGGCCGGCCCGAGCGTGGTGACGTCGCGCCCATCCATCAGGATCGCGCCCGAGGTCGGCGACTCGAGACCGGCGATCATGCGCAAGATGGTGGTCTTGCCGCACCCGGAGGGCCCTAGAAGGGTGGTCAGCGTGCCCGCCGGGATGGCAAGGCTGATGTCATTGACCGCCGGCGGCGCGTGCCTGTCGCTGCCATAGCGCTTGCTGACGTTGCGGAGTTCAATGCCGTTGCTCATGGTTCCTCGGATGAAACAGGTTCACTGCGCCGCGGCCGCGAGGCCGGGCACGCCGGGCCGGCGGCGCCCCGGCCTGCGCTCACCGACCAGCCCCTGCACCAGCGCGATCGCCAGCGCCATCAGGAGCATCAGCACGGTGCAATAGGCCAATGCGACGCCATAGTCGCCGTTGACCACCCGGCCGATGATGTAGGTGGTCGCGAGTTCATTGTCCGCGCTGATCAGGAAGATCACCGCGCTGAGCGTCGTCATCGCGCGCACGAAACTGTAGACCAGCGCGGCCGCCAGCGCCGGCTTCGAGAGCGGCAGCACGACCCGCAGCAGGGTCTGCCAGGTCGAGGCGCGCAGCATCAGCGACGCCTCGTCGAACGAGCGGTCGAGCCGCTGGAATGCCGCCCGGCCCGTGCGCACGCCGACGGCCAAGTTCCGGAACATGAAGCACAACACGATGATCAGCCCGGTGCCCGTCAGTTCGAGCGGCGGCACGTTGAAGGCCTGGATGTAGCTCGCGCCCAGCACCGTCCCGGGAACGACGCAGGCGAGCAACGCCCCGATCTCGAAAGCGCCCTGCCCCTTGAACGCGTTGCGCGCCAGCAGCCAGGCGATCAAGAGCCCCAGCCCGGCCGTCAGCGGCGCCGAAATGGCTGCCAGCTTGACGGTGGTGATCAGCGAGTTCCAGGCGCTGCCAATCCACACCGGGCCGAAGGGCCCCCATTCGAGTGCGAAGGCGGTCTTGAAATGCTGCAGCGTGAAGCTGTAGTCGCGCCCCCAGGCCCGCACGAAGCCGCCGGCGAAGACGAACAGGTACACCGCCAGGGTGAATGCGATCCATGGCAGCGCAATGCAGCAGGTGGCGCGCCGCACGCCATCCGGCAGGGGCATCGCGATGCCGGCATCGTCCTTGGCGCCGACAGTCGCGCCGCCGCGTTGGCCAGGCAGCGCCCGCTGGATCGCGAACACGGCGAACGCAAAGATCGTCAGCACCCAGGCCAGCGAGGCCGCGCGCCCCAGGTCGTGCTGCGCGCCGACGATGGCGAAGAAGATGTCGGTCGAGAGCACCGAGAACTGGCCGCCGACCAACAACGGATTGCCGAAGTCGGCGATGCTCTCGATGAAGCCGGCCAGGAAGGCATTCGCCAGCCCGGGCGCGATCAGCGGCAGCGTGATCGTGAAGAAGGCGCGGCGCCGGTCCGCATGCAGCATCTGCGCGGCTTCTTCCAGGCTCGGCGAGATGCCTTACACCACGCCGCGCATGATCAGGAAGGCGATCGGGGTGAAAGCGATAAGCTGCGCCGCCAGGACCCCCGGCAGCCCGTAGAACCAGCGCGTCGGCTCGATGCCGAAGGCGCTTTCGAGCCACGGGTTCAGCAGGCCGGCCCGGCCGAACAACAGGATCAGTCCGAGCCCGACCACGAAGGGCGGCGTGATGATCGGCAGCACCCCGAGCAGGCCGAGCGACCGCTGCCAGCGCCCGCCGCCGCGCTCGGCCACGAGGGCCATCGAGGCGCCGAGAAAGGTGGTGCCCGCGGCGCTGAGCAGCGCCAGCGCCAGCGTGTTCCAGGCCACGCCGCAACGCGCGCCGCCCGCCAAGCAGCCGAGGCCCCAGACCTGTTCGGCGCCGATGCGCGCGAACAGCGCCGCCAGGGACGCATGGCCGTCTTCGTCGAAAAAGGCACCGGCCAGGGCCTTGCCGACGGGATAGGCGATGAACAGCGCCATCAGCACGGCGCAGCCGATCACCGCGCCGGCGACGAAGAGATCGCCCTTGAAGAATCCCATGCGTGCGAGACCGAAGGCCGCCAGCAGCAGCAGCGCCGCGAGCGCGACGAAGCCGCCCGCACCGATGCCGATCTGGTGCACTGGCAGTGGCCCCAGGCGAGCCTCGAGCGCGGCAAAGGTCCAGCCCTTGGCGCCGATCAGGAAGGCGCTGAGCGACAGGCCGATAACCCCGAGGCCGCCTCCGACGAGCAGCAGCCGGCCCTGCGCGCGGCCGGCGCGCAGCAGGCCCGCCAGCGCGCAGAGCGCAAGACCGGCAATGCCGATCCAGAGCCAGCCTCGATCTTGCAGCAAGGCCTGCATCACGCCGTTGGCGCCCTCGCCGGGGCCGAAGGTGTCCGGCAGCGCCTGATACCAGTTCGCGTCCCGGACCGCATACCAGGGCAGCGCCAGATAGCCGATCAAGCCGATCGCGATGCAAGACCAGACAGGCGCGTTGGGACTGCGGCGCTTCATGGGTGGATCGGGTGGGTGGGTGGGCAGCGATTCGAGCGATCGGGCGGGCTTTGTCGACGGTAGCCGATATTGGATGGCGCACGCCGGATCGGTACAAGTACCATTCGCTGGCAAGCCCCAGGCTCGCGCTTCTCAACAACACGGATGTATCCATGAGTTTCGATCTCGTCCTCTTTGGCGGCACCGGTGACCTTGCATGGCGCAAACTGATGCCCGCCCTGTTCCAGGCTTTCCGGCATGGCAGCCTGCCGGAAGACGGCCGCATCATCGGCGTCGCGCGCGACAACCTCTCGGACGACGCCTATCGCGAACTGATCCAGTCGCGCTTCGAAGCGGTCGAGGGTTCCAAGCGTCCCACGGCAGAAGAGTTCAAGAAGTTCGCCGCGTTGCTCTACTTCCAGCGCATGGACCTGTCCAAGCCGGAGGACTATGCCGCGCTCGCGGCGCTGCTGCGGCAGCGCAATGCCGACACGGTCGTGATGTACCTGGCCACCGCGCCCGGGCTGTTCACGCAGGCGGTCGAGCAGCTGGCGGTGGCCGGCCTGAACGGCCCGCATGTGCGCCTGGTGCTCGAGAAGCCGCTCGGGCACGACCTGGCCTCGAACCGCGAGATCAACAGCGCCGTGCGCAAGGTGCTGTCGGAGCAGCAGGTGTTCCGTATCGACCATTACCTCGGCAAGCCCTCGGTGCAGAACCTGTTCGCGATGCGCTTCGGCAATGCCCTGTTCGAACCGATCTGGCGGCGCGAATACATCGCCAACATCCAGATCACGATCGCCGAGGACCTCGGCGTGGAAAAGCGCGGTGCCTTCTACGACCAGACCGGCGCCTTGCGCGACATGGTGCAGAACCATTCGCTGCAGCTGCTGTGCGCAATCGGCATGGAGCCGCCGATCAACGCCCACGCGGATGCGATCCGCGACGAGAAACTGAAGGTACTGCGCTCGCTGGCGCCCTGGACCGCCGAATCGATCGGCCTGCATGCGATTCGCGGCCAGTACGCCGCCGGCACTGCCTACGGCAAGCGCGTGCAGGGCTATAGCGACGAACCCGGCGTCGAGCCCGAAAGCCGCACCGAGACCTTCGTCGCGCTGCGCACCGAGATCGCCAACTGGCGCTGGGCCGGTGTGCCCTTCTACATCCGCACCGGCAAGCGGCTGGCCTCGCGCGATGCACGTATCGAGGTCAACTTCCGGCCCACGCCGCATCCGATCTTTCGCGCGCCGGCCAATGCGATCAACAAGCTGGTGATCAATCTGCAGCCCCGGGACGGCCTGGAACTGCACCTGCTCGCCCAGGCCCAGGCCAACCGGCAGCGCAACGGCAATCAGCGTTTCGTGCCGCAACTGGCACCGGTTCAGTTGGACCTCGATTTCGACAAGCGCTTCGGCGCCGAGCGGGTCGGCGCCTATGAGCGGCTGCTGCTGGACGTGATCGACGGCCGGCTGAACCTGTTCGTGCGCAGCGACGAGCAGGAAGAAGCCTGGCGCTGGGTCGAACCGCTGATCGACAGCTGGGCCTCCGACGGCGTGCCGCGGCCCTATGCGGCCGGCACCTGGGGCCCCAGCGCATCGAGCGCCATGATCGCCCGCGACGGCTACGCCTGGGGTGAGGAACAGTAGGGCCCCCACGCTCGCCCGTCTGCGCGCAGCGCGGACTTCGCCGCGCGAGCGGCCCGGCGCCGGCCTGGGCGCGCGGCTCAGCCGCGGTTTTCTTCCACCGCGTGGCAGGCCACCTGCACGCCGCGCAGCGTCTGCAG
>DASXKG010000131.1:0-2591 GCA_036496965.1 Variovorax sp. | reverse complement strand
ATCGGCGAACACCAGGCGCGCCACCCGTTCGCGCGCCAGCTCCGCGGCGCGCGCCATCACCATGCCGCCGGTGCTGGTGCCGGCCATGACCACGTCGCGCAGGTCGCGGTAGAAGAGCAGCTCGGCGACTTCGTCGGCATGTGTCTCGGTGGTGATGCCGGCGCGCACTTGGCCCTTGCGCTCGGCGCAGCCGTCCAGGCTTGGCGCCAGAACCAGATGGCCCTGGGCGCGCAGCCGCTCGGCGACCGGCTCCCAGATCCAGCCGCCCTGGTAGGCGCCGTGGATCAGCACGAATGTGGTCATCGCTCAGTCCCCCTTCACCGTGATGCCGGCCATCTGCTCGAAGACCTTCACGATCGCCGAACCGTCGTGCTTGTTCAGTCCCTGGGCGCGGGCCATCTGGTAGACCTGCTGCGTCAGGTTGGCGAGCAGCAGCGGCACGCCCAGGCGCTTGGCGAAGGCGGTCTCCAGTTCCTGGTCCTTGTAGGAAATGTCGATCGTGCCGCCGGGCGCGAAGTCGCCCGTCAGGATGCGCGGCACGCGCAGCTCCCACGCCGCGCTGGCGCCGGTCGACACGCGCACCACCTCGTAGATGGTCTGCGGATCGAGCCCGGCCTTGACGCCCAGCACCAGTGCTTCGGCCACCGCCACGGTGTTGACCTGGACCAGCATGTTGTTGACCAGCTTCATGGCCAGCCCACTGCCCAGCGGTCCGACATGGAACGACCGGCTGCCCAGGACGCCGAATAGGTCCTCGCATTTGGCGAACACCTCCGCCGCGCCGCCCGCGATCACCGACAAATCTCCCGATTGGGCCCGCCCGGTGCCGCCGCTCACCGGCGCATCGAGCATGGCGATGCCGAGCGCCGCCAGCCGGTCGGCGATGCTGCGCGCGGCGAACGGGTCGATGGTCGCCATGCAGAGCACGATGTGGCCGGGCCTGGCGCCGCGGATGATGCCGTGCGCGCCGATGATCACCGTTTCCGCCTGTTCGGTGGTCTCGACGATGACGATGGTGCGCTCGACCGCCGCCGCCACGGCTTGTGCCGAAGCCGCCACCTCGGCGCCCTTGGCTTTCAAGGGCTCGGTCTTCGCCGCGTCGATGTCGTTCACCACCAGCGAGAAGCCCGCTTTCACGAGGTTGAGCGCCATCGGGCCGCCCATGGCGCCCAGTCCGATGAAACCGACCTTGCCCGCCATGCGGTCCTCCTCAAGTGAGCGACTAGACTCCGCCGGTCACGTCGATGGTGAGGCCGGTGACGAAATCGGCATCGGACGAGGCCAGGAAGCAGATCACGTTCGCCTGGTCGACTGCCTCGGCGACACGGCGCAGCGGCGTGCGTTCGATCTCCTCGGCCTGGGACGCCTGGGAGCGTTTCTCCCAATGCGGCCGGATGCGTTCGGTCAGGGTGACGCTGGGCGCGATGGCATTGACGTTGATGCCATCGGGGCCGAGCTCGTGGGCGAGCTTGCGGGTGAAGGCGATGATGCCGCCCTTGGCCGCGGCATAGGCGCTCGAACTGTTGGCGCTCAAGCCGCGCCCGGCGATCGACGCCAGGTTGACGATCTTGCCGCTGCGCTGGCGCTTCATCACTGGGATCACCGCGTGGGTGCACAGGAACGTGGCGTCGAGGTTGAACGCGATCAGCTTGTGCCAGTCGGCCAGGGTCAGCTGCTCGGTGGTCGCCGCCGGCTTGTCGATCACCGTGCTGCCGCCGACCGCGTTGATCAGGATATCGATGCGGCCATGGTCGCGCTCGATCTCCGCCACCAGCTTGTCGACCTGCGTGGCGTCCAGCGCGTCGACCAGCTTGCCCTCCACCTTGCCGCCGGACTTGCCGCTCGACTGGCGCAGCGCCGGCACCGCCTCGTCGAGGCGGCCCCGGTGATTGTCGACGGCGATCACCGTCGCGCCTTCGCGCGCCATGATCGTGGCGGTGGCCCGGCCGATGCCGTTCGCCGCCGCGCTGATCAGCGCCACCTTGTTCTTGAAGCGCATGGTTTCCTCAGCCCTTGGTCGTCGTTCTTGGTTGGGTTGATTGTGTGGCCTGGGGCAGGGGAGTCAATCACGCTGACGACTGATCCGGCGCGACGCGCTTGGCCGGTCCCAATTTCCGCACTGCGTCTTCGACGGACAGGAAGACATGGTCGGCGCCGATGGCTGCGATCAGGCCCGAACGGCCGGCCTGGTCCCGGGCCCGCGTGTAGGACAGCCGGGCGACGGCCACGACGATGCCTTTCGCCTGCAGATCGGCAAAGGCCTGCTGCACGATTTGCGATCCGGTATAGTCGATGTCGATGATGCCGCTGGCCTCGATGACCAGCAGTTTCACCGGCGGATGCTTGGCCGCCACGGCTGCTTCGATGTTGCCGCGGATGCGCTCGGCATTGGTGAAATTGAGCGGCGCGGCCGGCGCGAAGACCAGCACGCCCGGCTCGAACTCACCAGGCTCGATCTTGCCGCGCTCGACCTGGCCGGGCGGCCACCACACGGTGCTCCCGGGCACCCTCGCCAGCTCGACGCAGTGGGGCCGGGCGACGATGTAGAGGCTGTGCAGGAAGGACAGCACGATGGCCAGCACCATGCCGGT
>DASXKG010000130.1:0-4843 GCA_036496965.1 Variovorax sp. | reverse complement strand
CGTCGACCTGCTCATCGGCTGCTTCCCCGAGATTGACGACAGGACGGTAGATCGCTCGCGTCGCAGCCAGTACTTCGGGGTCGAACTTCGAACCGAGTGCGCGGATTTGCAGCGCAATGCGCGAAGCAGCGGTGAGATCGGTGGTTGCCATTCAGGGGCTCCAGAGAGATGAAGTCATTCAGAGGGGGCGCTCGCTGCGGCATCGAGGCGGCGCAGCATCGCAAGGCCGCGGCTTTCGCTTTCCGGTCCGGGCTGTCGCCAGCCGTATTCCAGTTCGACCAGGCCGCGATAGCCGCGCCTCGACAACCGCCGCAGCAGGCTTTCGAAGTTGATCTCTCCCGTTCCGGGTTCCAGGCGCCCCGGGTTGTCGGCGAGCTGCACGATCTCGATGTGGTCCCAGGCCTGTTCCAGCTGGAACAGCAGGTCGCCGTCCATCACCTGCACGTGCGATGTGTCGAAGATCAGGCGCACCGCGGGATGATTCACGGCCTTCGCGATCGCCACTGCATCGGGCATATGCTGCAGCAGCATGTCCGGGATGCTCTTGCGGCTGAGGGTCTCCAGGCACAGCGTGAGGCCGGCGCGCGCGGCGATGTCGCCGGCATGGCGCAGGTTCTGCACGAAAGCGGCATGCTGGCGGGGGATCGGACGCTGTGGATCGGCCCCGCCCAACACGGCGAGTCGCTTCGCACCGACACGATGTGCGGCCTCGCTCGCCTGCGCGAGTTCGCCCGCGATCCACGCGCGAGCTTCCTTGCCATCCGTGGCCCAGCTGGTGTTGCGAAGCCGGTCGAAGGTGGTGTAGAGGATGCAGCCTGCTTCCAGCCCGTGCGCGGCCAATGCCTCGCCGACCTTCTGCTGCTGCGCCGCCGTATGTGCCCGTGCCGCCGCATAGAGGACGCCGGCAAAGCCGTTGTCGGCCGCAAACTCGATGTGTTCCAGGGGATCCTCCGATCCGACCGTCGCGGCGAACAGCGGTTGAAACGGGGGCCTGTAGCCAAGATGAGGCGCATAGCGCAATGACCAGGTCATGCCGAAGCCCTCGCCAGAAGACCCGCGTCGATGTGATTCACGGTCGGCGTCCCGCACAGTTGCATCGCGCGCCGCAGTTCGTCCGTCAGGATGCCGAGCGCCCGCTCGGCGCCCGCTTCGCCCCCGACGGCCGCGCCGTACAACGTGGCCCGACCGATGGCGACGGCCCGGGCCCCCAGGGCGAGCGCCTTGACGATGTCCACGCCCCGGCGCACGCCGGAGTCGATCAGTACCGACACCCGGCCGCGGACCGCCCGTACAACTTCCGGCAAGGCGTCGGCGGATGCAAGCGCCCCATCGAGCTGGCGACCCCCGTGGTTCGAAACCCAGATGCCATCCACGCCCAGCGCGGCGAGTCGGTCGGCATCCTCTGCGCGCGCCACACCCTTGACCAACAACTTGCGCGGCCACTGCTCGCGCAGCCTTGCCAGGGCATCCCAGTCAAAGGAAGCGTCCAGGCTCTGACCGACCTTGGCAGCGATGGAGGCGCGCGGATCGCCGTTGCCCTCGTAACCACGCAGGTTCTCGAAGCGCGGCTGCCCGTGCCGCAGCATCTGGCAGCACCATGCCGGATGCGTGGCGAAGTCCCACGCCGTCCGCCAACTGCGCCGAAGCGGCACAGTGAATCCGTTGCGCAGATCTCGCTCGCGCTTGCCGCCAGTGGCCAGGTCGAGCGTGACCACCAGCGCCTCATAACCAGCCGTCGCGGCTCGCCGCACCAGCGCGGCGGTAAACGCCTTGTCGCGCAACACGTAGAGCTGGAACCACAGCCGGCCCCCGGCTTGCTCCGCAACGGCCTCGATCGATGACGTCGCCGTGGTCGACAAGGTATAGGGAATCCCCACGCGCGCCGCGACGCGCGCAATGGCGAGGTCGGCCTGCGGCCAGCCGGCGCCGATCGCGCCAGTCGGTGCGATCACGATCGGCGCAGCCGCCGGACCGTCCACGATGTTCGTGGAGAGATCCGGCTGCTGCACATCGACGAGCAGGCGGGGGCGCAGCCGGATGCGTTCGAAGCCTTCGCGATTCGCGCGCAGGGTGGTCTCGTCCTCCGCGCCGCCGTCGAAGAAGTCGAACACGCCGCGCGGCAGCCGCTTCATCGCCAGCCTCCGCAGGTCCTCGATCGAATGCGCGTGTTCCAGGGCAGTCAAGGCGTGACGCTCGCTGCGGGTCCGAACTTGACCTCGGGAAAGGCCGCCAGCACACCCGCGCCACCGTCCACGGCGATCACCTCGCCCGTCATATGGGCACTGAGGTCCGACGCCAGGAACAGCAAGGGTCCGGCGATGTCGGCCGGCGTTGCCGGTCGGCCGATGGGAATCACCTTGCTGATCGAATCCCAGGCTTCCTCGCCGAGCCGCTGGTTCAAGCGCGGCGTTCGCACGAAGCCGGGCGCAACGGCATTGATCCGCACCTGGCGTCGGCCGTACTCCGCGCCCGCGCAGCGCACCAGGTGGTGCAACGCTGCCTTGGAGACCCCATAGGCCGTCTGATTCGGCACCGCACGGTTGCCTGCCATCGAGCCGACGAAAGCAATGCTTCCACCTCCGTCGGCGGCCATCATCTCGCCGCCGACCTGGATGGCCAGGTAGGCATGGCGCAGCACAATGTCGAACTGCAGGTTCCATGCCGTGTCATCCACCGCGGAAAACGGCTTGATGCCGGCGACCCCGACGATGTCGACCAGGCCATGGACCCGGCCGAAGACCCGGCGGCCGGTTTCGAACACGCGCTGCATGTCCGCGCGAGACGTGACGTCGGCCGCGCATGGAACGCCGCCCGCCGACTCGGCGACATTGCGCGCGAGTTGCTCGTCGCGGTCCACGCACAGCACGCGCGCACCGGCCTGGGCGAGTGCGTGCACCGCCTGCTCGCCGATGCCCTGGCCGGCGCCCAGGACCACGAAGCCGCGGCCGTCGAGGCGAAGCAGCGAGAGGTAGTCTGCCATTGCACCGCCACCGGGATTGCGCGTGGACGCCATTCAGGCCTCCACCGCTTCGCGATGCGAAGGCAACAGGTCCTGCCAGGATGCACCGTCCGCCAGCTCCGCGTCGCAGGCACCGACGCCGCGAAGATCGATGCCGACGCCGACCGGTGGCTTGTCGTCCATCACGCGCTTCACGGAGTCGAGCAGCACGCGGCGCACCCGCATCACGGCCTGGTCGGCAGGCACCAGGTGTTCCTTGGAACGGTCATAGAACGCGCCTTGCGACAACGCGATGGCGGCGTCTTCCACTTCCACGCCGCGCAGGCCCGTCCAACTCTCCTGCATGCGCTCGCGGCTCTGGCCGAAGGCATCGGCCCATGAGGCCGTGAAAGTGCAGGCCTTGCGGTCGTAGTACCGGGTGTCGTCGAGGCCCAGCAACTCGATGATCTTGTCTTCGGACACCGGCGCGTTGCCGTGGACCACGATGTAGGTGCTGGTGTGCGTATCGTCGGCCGGAACCTCCAGCACCGTGAACTGGAACGCGGGCGCCGGAATGACGCGGCCGTAGGGCACGATGAAAGGCACGACACGGGCATTCTTGACGCCCGGCTTGCCGGTCTTGCGCAAGGCCACGTACTGGAACCCGAATGCGGTCTCTTCCATCTTCAGCGTCGGTTCGAGGTCGTTGGAAGACAGCGCCGCCGGGTTGACCACGTCAAGGTTCGGCTCGAACTCACCGTCCTTCCAGCCGGGACGCGCCATGTTCGTGTGCAGCACGCCCACATGCGAGGAGTCTTCCCCGCCCTCGACCAACTGCAGGTAATTGCAGTGCACATTGACCCGCAGAACGACGCGATGTGCCGGCTCGGCGTCCATGAAGGCATAGCGCGAGAACTCGGGCTGAAGTTCCTTCGGCCCCACGTAAGCCCAGACGATGCCGCCCTCCTCGCGCACCGGGAAGGCCGGCGCTTTCATGCGCGTGCGGTACTTCGGATCGCTGTTGTTCGGCGTTTCCAGCACGGAACCGGCCACATCGAACTTCCATCCGTGGTACAGGCAGCGGATGCCACCTTCCTCGACTCTCCCGAGCGCGAGCGAGGCCCCGCGGTGCATGCAGAGCTCCTCCATCACGCCGACCTGGCCGTGGGTGTCCCGGAACGCCACATAGTCCTCTCCGAGCAGGCGCACGCGCAGTGGCGGCGCATCGGGCTTGCCCAGTTGTGCGGATGTGCAGACGGGATGCCAGTAGCGGCGCATCGTGTTCCCCATGGGGGTGTCCGGGCCGACGCGGCAGATCAGTTCATTGTCTTGACGGTTCAACATTTGAAACTCCTGTGTTCAGTGGGGTGTGGTTGCTATGGGTGGGTGCCCTGGGTGCCCGACTCGGAAACGATGGTCTGGTGAGGCAGCAGCGTGCGCCAGTCCTGGTCCAACCCGATCTCCGCGGAGATGCCGATCGCTTTGCGGACCTCCACCCGCAACGCAGGAATCTCCTGTTTGTCGCGAGCGGCCTTGGCGCACGCCAGCAAGCTGCGATAGAGGCGTGCAATGGCAATGTCCGCAGCAGACAGCATTTCCTGGGAGCGGTCGCGCAGCGCACCGCTGGATACGCTGCACGCGGCGTCCTCCTGCGTGAAGCTGTCAAAGCCGGTGAAATGGCCCGCGCGCTGCAGTGACCGGTCTTGCCTGTAGCCGTTTCGCCAGGACATGGCCTGCTCGCTGTCGCAGGTCGCGGCGGTCATACCGTACTTGGCCATGGTGGGTTCGTCCAGGCCGACGAACTCGAGCTGCTGCGTTCGCAGCGGCTCCAGGCCTATCGCCTTCTGCGGGTTCCACCACACGTGGAAGAAGTTGCAGCGCTCGTCGTTGACGGGTACCACTGCG
>DASXKG010000129.1:0-2755 GCA_036496965.1 Variovorax sp. | reverse complement strand
GCCGGTCCGCCACTTCGCCGCTTCGGCCGGAGCGGCGTTGCAGGCGGCGGCGACCAGGGCGGCGGTGAACAGCGTCGCGGTGCGGAGTTCGCCCTGGCCGACCTTGTCGCGCGTGTCGGCGGGCGTCAGCACCACGCGCAGGTGGGCAGCGGGATCGTCGAAGCCCGCCACCAGGCGCAGCGCGGGAATGCCGGCCTGCGCAAAGTTGGCATGGTCGGAGTTGGTCATCAACGGACGCACGGTGCGGACGGCAAGACCGTTGGCTTCGGCGACTCCCAGCACGAAGGGCTCGACGCCGCCATAACCGCTGCTGAGCGCGGCAAGGTTGGGGCTGCCCGCCACCGAGTCGAGATTGACGTTGAGCGCGATCTTCTGGCGTTCGGGCACGCTCAACGACTCGACATATTGTGCCGATCCGGTGAGCGCCCATTCCTCGACACTGAAGAACATCACGCGCAGCCCACGCCGGAAACCCGCGACCTGCGGCGCCAGCGCGCGCGTGACGGCCAGCACGGAAGCCAGCCCTGTGCCGTTGTCCATGGCGCTTTCCGCCAGGTCGTGGCCATCGACATGGGCGCTCAGCACCACCCACTCGTCGGTCGTGCCGGGATAGTCATAGAGAAGGGTCTCGGTCTCGACCGGCCCCTCCTCGGTCTCGATGGTCATGGTGACGCTCGGAAAGCCCGCCATCCGGCGGGTGAGCCGGGCCGCCGTCTCGGGCGCGATGCCGAGCGCTGGAATGCCCGCGCCGCTTTGGCGACCTGACGAGCCCGCCACGACATGGCCGGCAAGCGGCCCCGCGATCAGAAAGCCGACGGCGCCGTGGGCGCGTGCCATGTCGTATTTGCGGCGGCGATGGATGGTGCCGGCGGCGAACATCAGCTCGTGGCGCACCAGCACGATGCGGCCCTTGATGTCGGCGGCGTGCGATTCGAATTCTTCGGGGGTGCCGCGGCCGAGATCGATCACCTCGGCGGTGAGTCCATCCGGCGGCGTGGCGATGGTGCGCACCAGCGCATGGCAGTTGGCCATCGTGCCGCCGGGCAGGCGCAAGGTCGCCGTCTTGGCCCGCCAGCCGCCGTAAGGCACGGGAATCGAGCGGCCGGCATTGGCCGGCGACGCAGCGCGTACCCGCTCGCGCAGAAGGGAGAAGTCGTGCTTCTCGCTCGCGCTGCCGGCCAGCCTGCCGCCACAGTCGCAAATGTCGTTGAAGTCGCGCCACAGTCCGGGATCGGCCAAAAGGGCGGCTGCAGTCGCGGCGTCCAGGCGCAGACTTGCGAGGTCAGCCGCCAAGCTTGCCCTCGAGCAGCTCGAGGAAGGCCGCGGCCAGGGTCGAGGGCTCGCGATCGCGGCGATGGAAGACGCCGACTTCGTAGAGGACTGCCGGCTCGAACGGCCGCGCGACCAGGCCGAGATGGCTGAAGCTTTCGGCCGACAGCCGATCGACCAGCGACCAGCCGGTGCCCGCCGCCACCAGGCCGCACAGGCTGGCGAGGAATTCCGCCTCGACCACGGCGTTGAGCTGGGCGCCGGCGGCAGCGAAAGTCGCCTGCAGCTTGGTTGGAAGCTGCAACGAGCGCACCGGCGCCACCATCGCGTGGCCCGACAGCAGCGCGGGCGTCAGCAGCTTGTGCGCGGCCAGCGGATGGCGCGGCGGCAGCACGACGACGCAGCGCATTTGATGCCTGGATACCGTCACCGAGGCCTCGTCGATCGGCAGCTCGGCGATGCCGATGTCGAAACTCTCGCTGGGCAGGAGCTGGCTCACCACATCGGAATGGCGCGAGATCAGCCGCACCGATACGCCCGGCCGTTCGCTCAAAAACTCCGACACCAGCTTGGGCAGCAGCGAGATGGCGGCCCACGGATGGCTGGCGATCGCGAGCCGTCCCGCCTGGCCTTCGCGGATCTGCGCGGTCGTGGTCTGCAGGCGGTCGAACTCGCCCAGCACGCGCATCGCCTCGGCATAGAACAGCATGCCCTCGGCGGTGGGCTTCAGGCGCCCGCCCGAGCGCTCGAACAGCGCAAAGCCGATCATCTCCTCAAGCCGCGCGATCTGCGTGCTGACCGCGGGCTGGGTCACCCCCATGGCGCCGGCCGCCGCCGTCACCGAACGATGGTCGACGACGGCGCGGAAGGCTTCGAGAAGGCGCACATCCATCGAGGAGTATAAGGCGCCTTTATCAATCGTTTTGCCAAGCATTGGGCCACTTCTAGCAAAATCTCCGCCCCTGCTGGAAAGGAATAATTGCGGGCATAGGAATTGCTTATGCTGTGAAGAGACGGCTAGGCTGGGCGACGCGGGAGGGGTGGGATCGATGGCGGGAACGCCGATCATCGAGGCGGACAACGTGACCAAGCGATTCGGCGAGCACCAGGTGCTGACGCGCGTCCGCCTGCCGGTGATGGAGCGCGACGTGGTCTGCGTCGTGGGCCCGAGCGGCTCGGGCAAGACGACGCTGTTGCGCTGCCTGGCGCTGCTCGAGATGCCGAGCGAAGGCCGCATCGTCATGCAGGGCACGGCGATCTCCACGCCACTGCCCGACCGGCAGATCAAGGCCGCTGCACGCGCCGTGCGCTCCGACATCGGCATGGTGTTCCAGCACTTCAATCTGTGGCCGCACATGTCGGTGCTGGAGAACCTGATCGAGGCGCCGCTCCGGGTGAAGGGCATGGCCAGGGACCAGGCGATCGCCATGGCCGAGAAGCTGCTGGCCAAGGTCGATCTTTCCGACAAGCGCGACGCCTATCCGGC
>DASXKG010000128.1:0-3709 GCA_036496965.1 Variovorax sp. | reverse complement strand
ATAAATCTCATCGAATCGAGAAAAAATCAGTAAAAACCCTAGGCTCAAATGCCGATCTCGCTTGGCTGATCAAGTTGACCAGCGACAAGGCAGCGCCGGCCTGTTGGCTCAGCGTGGCCGCGGCCTGCGGGCTGGTAGTGGCGCTGGTGCTCTATCGCAGGGGACGCGAGGCGGCCGTGGCCTGAGCCGGCGCGGCGCGTTGGCAGCAGAATCGCTGCCATGAACACTCCCCTCCCCGCGGCCGTGGTCTCGGCCTTCACGCCCACGGGCGCCCTGCGCGCCTCGATCAACCTGGGCAATCCGATCCTCGCCCACAAAGACGCCGATGGCCGGCCGGCGGGCGTTTCGATCGACCTGGCGCAGGCCTTTGCCGAGCGGCTCGGCGCCAGGCTCGAACTGGTGGTGTTCGAGAAGGCCGCCGCCTCGGTCGACGCGGTGCGCGGCGAGCAGGCCGACATCGGCTTCTTCGCCACCGACCCGGCACGCAGCGAAGGCCTGCAGTTCAGCGCGCCCTATGTGCTGATCGAGGGCAGCTACCTGGTGCCGGCCGGCTCGCCCATCCGCGCCAACGAGGACGTGGACCGCGCCGGCACGCGCATCGCGGTCGGGGCCGGCAGCGCTTACGACCTCTTCCTCACCCGCGAGATCAAGGAGGCGCAGATCGTGCGGGTCGCGGGCGCTCAAGGCGTTTTCGACAGCCTGCAGGCGGGCCAGGTCGAGGTGGCGGCAGGCATCCGCCAGGTGCTCGAAGCAGAAGCCGCGCGTGTCCAGGGCCTGCGCCTGCTGCCCGGGCGCTTCATGGTGATCCAGCAGGCGATGGGCACGCCGTCTTCACGCGGACCCGCGGCCGGCGCTGCGCTGGCCGCCTTCGTCGAGGAGATGAAGGCCAGCGGCTTCGTCGCCGCCGCGCTGGCCCGGCACCGCATTCAGGGCGCCAGCGTGGCGCCGTAGCGCGCGACACCCAGTCCTTCGATATCGATCTCCGGCCCGCGGCCGGACATGAGGTCGGCCATCAGACGGCCGGTGCCGGCCGCCATGGTCCAGCCGAGGGTGCCATGGCCGGTCGCCAGCCAGAGATTCGGCACCCGGGTGGCCCCGACGATCGGCGTGCCGTCGGGCGTCATCGGCCGCAGCCCGGTCCAGAACTCGCCGCCGATCGCATTGGCGCCGCGCGGAAACAGGTCGCCCACCACATGCTCGAGGGTGTCGCGCCGGCGCTGGTCGAGCGTGAGGTCGTAGCCCGACAACTGCGCCGTGCCGCCCACGCGAATGCGGTTGCCCAGCCGCGTGACGGCCACCTTGAAGGTCTCGTCCATCACCGTGGATTCGGGCGCCATGTCGGCATCGGTCACCGGCAGCGTGAGCGAGAAACCCTTGACCGGATAGACCGGCAGCCGGATGCCGAGCGGCTTCAGCAACTGCGGCGAATAGCTGCCGAGCGCCACCAGGTAGCGATCGGCGACGAAGGGTCCGCTGTCGGTGTGCACCGTGGCGATGCCCTGGCCGTCATGCGCCAGGCCGGAGATGCCGACGCCGAACCGGAAGCGCACGCCTTGCGCCTCGGCCAGGCGCGCCAGCCGTTGCGTGAACTTGAAGCAGTCGCCCGTCTCGTCGCCCGGCAGGCGCAAGCCGCCGGTGAACTTGTGCTGGACGGCGGCCAGGGCCGGCTCGTGCACCACGCAGCCCGCACGGTCCAGCAACTGGTAGGGCACGCCGGAGGCCTTGAGGATCTCGATGTCCTTGCCGGCGCCGTCGAGCTGCTGCTGCGTGCGAAACAGCTGCAGGGTGCCCAGCATGCGCTCGTCGTAGCGAATGCCGGTCTCCGCGCGCAGCTGTACCAGGCAGTCGCGGCTGTACTCGGCCAGCCGCACCATGCGGCCCTTGTTGATCTCATAGCGCGCCTGCGTGCAATTGCGCAGCAGCGAGAAGCCCCAGCGCCACATCGCGGGGTCGAGCATCGGCTTGATCACCAGCGGGCTGTGCTGCATGAGCAGCCACTTGACGGCCTTGAGCGGCACGCCGGGTCCGGCCCATGGCGCCGAATAGCCGGGCGAGACCTCGCCGGCGTTGGCGTAGCTGGTTTCGAGGGCCGGCGCCGGCTGGCGGTCGAGCACCGTGACTTCGTGGCCGGCTTTCGCGAGGTAGTACGCGGTGGTGGTACCGATGACGCCACTGCCCAGAATCAGAACGTGCATGCCGCCCCTTGAAGTGAATGCTTCACCTACAGCCCCAGCTCGGCACGCAGTTGCCGTGCCGGCCAGCGCTCCCGGCGCTCGGGCCAGGCTTCCAGGAGCGCCACCATCTTGTCGTTCAGCGGCGCCTGCAGGCCATGCGCCTGCGCCAGCCGCACCACCTCGCCCGACAGCACGTCGATCTCGGTACGGCGGCCGAGCGCCAGGTCGTCGGCCATGCTCGAACGCGCCTGCGCATCGATGCGCAGCGAGCGCGCGGCCACCACGCGAAACATGGGGGTAGGCAAACGCAGGATCGACAGCATGCGGCGCGCAGGCACCGGGCCGAGCTGCGCCGGCTCGATGCCGGCCGCTTCGAGTGCAGTCAGGGCCTCTTCCATCAGCGCCGCGAAGCACACGCGAAAGCCGCGCTGCAGCAGTTCGTTGCGCAATGACAGCCCCGACAG
Source organism: Variovorax sp. (assembly GCA_036496965.1). Lineage (GTDB taxonomy): Bacteria > Pseudomonadota > Gammaproteobacteria > Burkholderiales > Burkholderiaceae_C > Variovorax. The sequence continues at coordinate 1,071 of DASXKG010000128.1, read as the reverse complement.
CGCGTTGACGGGATTGTTGAGGTTGAACAGCAGCTTGCCCCACTGGATGGACTGCAGGTCGCCATGCAGGTCGATCCCGACGCCCGCCCGCTCGAAGACCGAGACCCAGGGCCGCAGGGCTGCGTCTTCCTGGGCCGCCAGCCGTCCGGCGGTGCCCCGGTGAAAGGCGCCGGGCGCGACCTGGGCGATGTTGTAGGGCACCATCGCCGGCAGCACGCGCAGGCCGGGGCCGGCCTGCGCCGCCACGCGCGCGTTCGAGATGCCGTTCTGCAGCGACAGCACCGTGGAGCCGGCCGGCAGCGCCGCCGCCAGTTCGGCGGCCGCCTCGGCGGTCGCGCCGCTCTTCACGCTGAGCAGCACCAGCGCCGGCCGCACTCCCGGCGGCACCCGCTCGGCCAGGCGCAGGTCGGCCGGTGCCAAGTGGCTGCGCCGGCCATCGAGATCGGTGAGCGTGATGCCGTGCTCGTCCAGTTCGCCGAGCACCCGGGGCCGGCCGACGAAGCACACGCGCACGCCGGCCGCCGCCAGGCTGCCGCCGACAAAGCAGCCGACCGTGCCGGCGCCCATGACCAGGATGTCGATCGCGTGTTCGCTCATTGCCTGGGGCTAGATTCTCTCTGCCACCCAGGCCTGCACCGACTTCAGCGCCGCCGCGACGCCTGCCGCGTCCGTGCCGCCGGCCATCGCCATGTCGGCCTTGCCGCCGCCCTTGCCGCCGACCTGCTGGGCGACGAAGTTGACCAGTTCGCCGGCCTTGACCCGGCCCATGGTGTCGGCGGTGACGCCGGCGGCGAGCTGCACCTTGCCGCCATCCACGGCAGCCAGCACGATCGCCGCGGTCTTGAGCTTGTCCTTGAGCTTGTCCATCGTGTCGCGCAAGGTCTTGGCATCGGCGCCGTCCAGCTTGGCGGCCAGCACCTTGACGCCCTTGACCTCGACCGCCTGCGCCAGCAGTTCGTCGCCCTTGGAGGAGGCGAGCCGGCCCTTGAGCGAATTCACCTCGCGCTCCAGCAGGCGCACCTGCTCCAGCATCTGCGCCAGCCGCACCTGCAACTCGGAAGCCGGCGTCTT
>DASXKG010000127.1:0-1967 GCA_036496965.1 Variovorax sp. | reverse complement strand
CACCGGGACCGCGGCCACGCCGTCCAGATCGAGCAGGCGCAGCAGGCGGTCCGTGCGCTCGCGGACCTCGGCCTCCTCGCGCTTCACCGCCGGCAGCCGGAAGGCGTTCGCCAGGTAGCCGGTGGCGGTGCGGCAGTGGCGCCCGACCATCACGTTCTCGCGCACCGTCATGGCCGGGAACAGGGCCACGTTCTGGAAGGTACGGCCGATACCGGCCGCCGCGATCGCATGCTGCGGCTTGGCCAGCAGGTCCTCGCCGTCGAACACGATGCGGCCGGACGCCGGCGTGTAGAGCCGGCTCAGGCAATTGAACAAGGTGGTCTTGCCGGCGCCGTTGGGTCCGATCACGCCGCAGATCTGGCCGCGCCGCACGTCGAACGAGATGCCGTCGATCGCGACGATGCCGCCGAAGCGCACCGCGAGGTCGCTCACGCACAGCAGGGCATCGGAGGGCGGCAGGCTCATGGAGGGCAGTATTCGGCCGCGCCACGGCCCCGTCTGTCCCCTGCCGGTGGTACAGGGCCGGGCCGCCGCTGCCTCACCTGTCCCTTCGAATGGGGACAGACGCGCCGACCCAGGCTGCCTACATTGGCCGTCTACTTGCGCGAAAGGCATTCCCATGATCGAAACCGACGTCGTCACCATCGGCGGTGGCGCGGCTGGCCTGACAGCGGCGATCACGGCCCGCCAGCTCGGACTGGAAGCGCTGGTGGTCGAGAAGACGCCCTTCTTCGGCGGCACCACGGCCTATTCGGGCGGCGCTCCCTGGATCCCCTGCAACCACGTGATGAAGCAGATCGGCCTGGACGACAGCCGCGCCGCCGCCGAGACCTACCTGCACGGCGTGCTCGGCGACGCCTACGACGAGGAACTGGTCGCCAGCTACCTCGACCATGCGCCGGCGATGCTGAAGTTCCTGGAGCGCCATTCCGAGGTCCGCTTCAAGCCCTTCCCGTTGCCGGACTACGAGTCCGATCTGCCGGGCGCCGCCAGGAGCCGCTCGCTGCTGACGCAGGAATTCGACGGCCGGCTGCTCGGCGCGCGCCTTGCCGACCTGCGCATGCCGCTGCCGCAGCTGATGCTGTTCGGCAGCATGCAGATCGAAGGCGCCGACATCCATCCGATGCGCCATGCGCTGAAGACCTGGGCCGGCTTCCGCCACACGGCCAAGGTCATGCGGCGCTTCGTGTTCGACAAGATCGGCCACGGCCGCGGCACGCGCATCGTCAACGGCAACGCGCTGGCGGCGCGGCTCTTGTATTCGGCCGCGCAGTCGGGCGTGACCCTGTGGAAGAACACGCCGGCGCTCGAGCTCATCGTCGAGGGCGGCGCGGTGCGCGGCGTGGTCGTGGAGCGCGACGGCCAGAAGATCGAGGTCCGCACCCGGCTCGGCGTGCTGCTGGCCAGCGGCGGCTACGGCGCCAATGCAGAGTGGCGCGCCAAGTACATCCCCTTTGCCGCGCACCATCACTCGCTGCAGCCCGAGGGCAATGTCGGCGACGGCATCCAGCTCGGGCTCGCGGCCGGCGCGGTGCACGACCCGGCACATGCCGGCGACTGCATCTGGACGCCGGTGTCGGTGCTGCGCCAGCCCGACGGCAGCATCGTCAAGTACCCGCACATCTTCATCGACCGCGCGATGCCCGGCTGCATCGCGGTCGGCCCCGACGGCCGCCGCTTCGTCAACGAAGGCACCTCCTACCAGACCTTCGTCGGCACCATGCACCGCCTGGGCATCACGACCGCCTACCTGGTCGCCGACCGCGCCTTCCTGCGCACCTACGGCCTCGGCCTGGCGCGGCCCTCCCCCTTCAGCCCGGACGCCCTGATCCGCGCCGGCTACCTGATCGAGGCGCCGAGCCTGCGCGAGCTGGAGCGCCGCATCGGCGTGCCGCCGGGGCAGCTGCAGGCGACGGTGAAGACCTTCAACGCGGGCGCGGCCCGCGGCGAGGATCCCGAGTTCGGCA
>DASXKG010000126.1:0-3478 GCA_036496965.1 Variovorax sp. | reverse complement strand
CTTCCTGAGCGTCGCTTCGGGCGTTGCCAAAGTCAAGCTTCGCCAAGCACAATGCACGCGCTCCCGGTCATGTGGGGCAGGAGGGATCCATGAAAGCTCGGTCGCTGGCGCCGTGTGCGCTCGTACTCGTCTCCGCCTTGCTTGGCGCCTGCGCCACCTCGCCCGGCGCGGCACCCGCCAGTCCACTGGCGCGGATCGCGCAGACGCAGACCCTGAAGCTCGGCTACCGAGAAGATGCGCAGCCCTTCTCCTTCAAGGCAGCCGACGGCAAGCCGGCCGGCTACTCGGTGGCCTTGTGCCAGCGGGTCGCGGCCTCCATAGGGGCGCAACTCAAGCTTCCCAAGCTCGAGGTGCAGTGGGTTCCGGTGACCGCTGCCACGCGGGTGCAGGCGGTGAAAGATGGCACCGTGGACATCGAATGCGGAAGCACCACGCGCACGCTGGGCCGCGAGCAACAGGTGGATTTCAGCAACCCGATCTGGGTGGAGGGCGCCTCCTTCGTGACGCAGGCTTCGTCCCCACTGGCGCGCGCGGCCGACCTGAACGGCAAGCGCGTGGGCGTCATCCCGGGCACCACCACCGACGCGGTGCTCAAGAGCCTGTCGGCGCGCGGCATCGTGCCTGTGTTCGTACCGATGCAGACGCACACCGAGGGCATCGCGGCGGTGCGCGCCGGCCGCGTGGACGCCTATGCCACCGATCGCCTCATCCTGGTGGGTGAGGCGCTCGGGCAGCCCTCCACCATGGCGCTCAAGCTCAGCGACGACTACCTGTCCATCGAGCCCTATGCGCTGATGATGCGGCGCGACGCGGACCTGCGACTGGCGGTGAACCGCGCGCTGGCCGAGACCTACCGCAGCGGCGAGATCATCGAGGTGTTCCGGCAGTCCTTCCCGGCCGGGACACGGCCCTCGGCGCTGGTCGAGGCTGTGTATATCTTGAACGCGTTGGCGGAGTAGATGTCCGCGACCTGGGGAGAACCGGCACATGATCCACGGAGCCCACCATGCCATCCAGAGCCCTCCGACACGCCACAGGCCCCAACGGTTACCGCGTCGCCCAGATCCAGGATGCCAATGGCGAAGCCGTCGCCTTCGGCTTGTACGGGCCAGACGGCAGCCTGGTGTCCCAGTACCCTGATCTGGACGCCGCGATGGACGCGCTCGATGCAGCCGATCCGCCGGTCCTGCTGCCGGATGGCGACCCGCCGGCAGACGGCGCGGATCGCTGAGGCACCCCGGCGAGTCCAGCGCGTTCATGCCTTCGGCTTGACCCTGAACCGCTGCTCGAAGTGCGCCCTGCCGGTCGCGTCCCTCAGCGCGTATTCGCCATGCTGGTGGATCAGCTTGGCGACCAGCCCGGTCCAGCCGGTCTGGTGGCTCGCGCCCAGCCCGGCGCCGCTGTCGCCGTCGAAATACTCGTGGAACAGCAGCAGGTCTTTCCAGTGCGGATCGGTGTTGAATTTGTCGTAGCGCCCGTTCGACGGCCGCTTGCCGTTTTCGTCGCGCAGGAACAGCTTGATCAGGCGCTGCGACAGGTCGGTGGTCACCTCCCATAGCGTGAGCGAATTGCCCGTGCCTGCCGGCTCCGGCACCTCGAACCCGTCGCCGAGAAAATAGTGGTGCTTCTGCAGCGCCTCGATCAGCAGGAAGTTGAGCGGGAACCAGACCGGGCCGCGCCAGTTGGAGTTGCCGCCGAACATGCCGCTGGCCGATTCGGCCGGCTCGTAGTCGAGGGTGAAGGTCTGGCCGTCGATGTCGAGCAGGCAGGGATTGGCCGCATGCGTCTTGGACACCGAGCGGATGCCGTGCGGGCTCAGCAGGTGCTTCTCGTCCAGCACGATCTCGAGCAGGCGCGCGAGCTTGTGCGAATCGACCAGCGCGAGGCGGGTGCGCTCGTGCACGCCGACATGGGTCATGTCGGCCAGGTTGCCGAGCAGTTCGGGCCGGTTGTCGGCAAACCACTGGTAGCGCTGATCGAAGTCGCCGAGGTTGCGCACGTTGTCGCGGTCGCCGACCACGATCGCGAACAGCGGCACCAGCCCCGCGACGGTGTAGGCACTGACCGGGAAGCGGCGGCCGTCCGGCAGCAGCAGCACGTCGAAGTAGTAGCCGCGCTCGTCGTCCCACAGGCCGTTGGTGGCGCGCCCGACCCGGTTCAGCGCCTCGCCGATGTAGACGAAATGCTCGAAGAACTTGGTCGCCACATCCTCGTAGGTCCGGTTCTCGTAGGCCAGCACCAGCGCGATGTTGAGCATGTTCAGGCAATAGGTCGCCATCCAGCTGGTGCCGTCGGCCTGCTGCAGCTGGCCGCCGCCGGGCAGGGCATTGCGATCGAAGGCGCCGATGTTGTCCAGGCCCAGGAAGCCGCCCTCGAACAGGTTGTTGCCCTCTGCGTCCTTGCGGTTGACCCACCAGGTGAAGTTGATCAGCAGCTTGCGGAAGATGCGCTCCAGGAAGGCGCTGTCCATCCGGCCCGTCATCTTCTGCTCGATCTGGCTGATGCGGATCGCGGCCCAGGCATGCACCGGCGGATTGACGTCGCCGAAAGCCCACTCGTAAGCCGGGATCTGCCCGTTCGGATGCATGTACCACTCGCGCGTGAGCAGCAGCAACTGCTCCTTCGCGAAGTCGGCGTCGATCATCGCGAAGGCGACGCAATGGAAAGCCATGTCCCAGGCGGCGAACCAGGGGAATTCCCATTTGTCGGGCATCGACAGCACGTCGCCGGTGGCCACGTGGGCCCATGCACGGTTGCGGCCCTGCTTGCGCTCTTCCGGCGGCGGCGGCTGCAGCTTGTCGCCCTGCAGCCAGTGCTCGACCACGTAGTGGTAGTACTGCTTGTTCCACAGCATGCCGGCGAAGGCCTGGCGCTGCACGTTGCGCATGTCCGCGGGCAGGTCGAAGGGCGTGATGCGCTGGTAGAACTCGTCGGCCTCCCTGATGCGGCGCGCGAACAGTTCATCGAAGTCGTGCCCGAGCGGACTGTGCTGCCTGCCGTCGTTCGACAGGCGCAGCTTGAGCACGCAACGCGCGCCCGGCTGCACGGTGCGGCGGTACAGCGGCGCGGCCTTGGTGCCGACATCGGCCCGGTTCACCGCATCGCCGCGGCCCTGGACCACGAAGTCATCGAACCCGTCCTTGGCAAAGCCGGCACGCGGCTGCCCGAGCAGGCGCTCGAGGTTGGTCTCGTTCTCGGTGAAGAGCAGGTCGTCCGGCGGCTCGTGATAGAGCCAGAAGGGTTCCATCGCGACATGCGTCGCCGCGATCGCATGCGAGCGCATCGAGGCGCGCGCCAGCTGCGGCCTGGGCTGCTTGCCGGACCACGACCACTCGTTGCGGAACCAGAGGGTGGGCAGCAGGGTGAGCTCGGCCGGTTCCGGGCCGCGGTTGAAGGCGCTGATGCGCACCAGCACGTCGTTCGGCCCCTCCTTGGCGTATTCGACGAAGACGTCGAAGTAGCGGTCCTCGTCGAAGAT
>DASXKG010000125.1:0-2224 GCA_036496965.1 Variovorax sp. | reverse complement strand
TGGTGTCGTCGTTGGTCGACGGCGTGCCGGGATAGCGGTACTTCTTGATGGCGAAATAGTGGAGGTATTCGGGGAAGTCGCGCATCAGCCGCGTGGCAAGGATGCTCAGGTCGCGCGCGGTGCTGACCTGCCCGGGCTCCGGCAGGCCGTCCGGATTCTTGAAGACCGTGCTCTTCATGCCAAGCGCCTTGGCCTCGTCGTTCATGAGTTCGACGAAATGCTCGGCCGTGCCGCCCACACCCTCGGCCAGCGCCATGGTCGCATCGTTGCCCGACTGCACGACCAGGCCCTGGATCAAGTCTTCGACCGGCACCCGCATCTTCGGGTCGATGAACATGCGCGGGTCCGGCATCTTCCAGGCCCGGATGCTCACCGGCAGCGTCTGGGCCAACGTGATCTTCCTGGCCTTCAGGGCGTCGAACACCAGGTAGGCCGACATCAGCTTGGTGAGCGAGCCCGGTTCCACCGGGCTGTCGATGTCCTTTTGCGCCAGGATCTGGTTGGCCGTGGCATCCAGCAGCAGGTAGCTGCGCGCGGCGATTTCCGGTGGATGCGGCACCTGGGCACCGGCAGCGAGACACAAAGAGGCCACGGCGGCGGCCGCGAGCGCGCGCAGCGCTTCAGCAAAACGACTCATGGGAGGGGGACGAGACGGCGAAAAAACTAGCCCGCGCGAAGGTGGCGGACGACGAGATTCTTGAGCAGCGGCAATTGTCCGTGAAAGAAATGACCAACCCCGGGAACGACTGTGACAGGAAGTGACTGCGGCCGGGCCCAGTCCAGCGCGGCGGCCAGCGGCACGGTGTCGTCCTGCTCGCCGTGGACGACCAGTGCGCGCTCGTGCGCCTCGGCCGGCAGCGCGGCCACCGGGAAGCGCGACGCGGCCGTGCCGACCAGCACCACCTGGCGGATATCGCGCGCGGCCCAGAGCCTGTCGATGGTGCAGCAGGCGACGAAGGCGCCGAACGAAAACCCGGCGATCGCCAGAGCTCCCTCGGGCGCCAGCTGCTCGACCACCGCGCGCATGTCCTCGCACTCGGCGCGGCCTTCGTCATGCACGCCCGCACTGGCGCCGACGCCGCGAAAATTGAAGCGAACCGCGCTCCAGCCGCAGGCGACGAAGGCGCGGGCCAGGGTCTGGACCACCTTGTTGTCCATGGTGCCGCCGAACAGCGGATGCGGGTGGGCGATCAGCGCCACGCCCAGCACCGGCGTGCCGTCGGCCGGACGGTCGCGCAGGGCCTCGATGGCACCGGCGCCACCGCGCAGCTGCAGCTTTTCGGTCTGCGAGTTCATTCGCGCAGCCTCAGCGACCCACGTCGGGCGGCAGCAGCAGCCGCTCGACCACCTGGCCACGGGCCAGGTGCGAATCGACGATCTCGTCGATGTCCGCCGTGTCGACAAAGGTGTACCAGACCGCCTCCGGATAGACGACCGCCACCGGGCCGCCGGCGCAGCGGTCGAGGCAGCCGGCCTTGTTGACGCGCACCTGGCCCGGCCCGGCCAGGCCCGCCTGCCTGACGCGCGACTTGCAATGGTCGAAGCCGGCCTGGGCGCCGTGCTTGGAGCAGGAGTCCTCGCCGCTCTTGCGTTCGTTCAGGCAGAAGAAGATGTGGCGGCCGTAGTAGCCCGCAGGCGCCGTGGTGCTGGAACTGGACATCCCGCCATTCTAAGAAGACCAGGAAGAACGGCGCGAAAGCACCCCGAGCACATAAGCCAGCGTGGCGAAGGGCCAGATCCAGCCGAGCCACTGGACCACGCCGGCGCTCAGAAAGGCTTGACGACCACCAGCACCACGATGCCCAGCAGCAGCAGCACCGGCACTTCGTTGAACCAGCGGTAGAAGCGCTCGCTGCGCCGGTTCTGGTGCGCCACGAAGCGGCGCAGCAGCACGCCGCAGGCGTGGTGATAGCCGATCACCAGCAGCACCAGCGCCAGCTTGGCTTGCATCCAGCCGTTGCCGGCGCCCAGGCCGATGCCGTAGCCCAGCCACAGCCAGAGTCCGAAGCCGATCGCGGGCAGCGCCAGCATGGTCGTGAAGCGGAACAGCTTGCGCGCCATCAGCAACAGGCGGGTGCGCTCGGCGATCGATTCGGGCGCCACCATGGCCAGGTTGACGAAGATCCGCGGCAGGTAGAAAAGCCCGGCAAACCAACTTGCGATGAAGACGATGTGGAGCGATTTGACCCAGAGCATGGCGGCCAGTTTAGGGCCCGGCCCGGCA
>DASXKG010000124.1:0-1847 GCA_036496965.1 Variovorax sp. | reverse complement strand
CCGGTGGCAGGATCACCTCGGCATAGAATCGCGCGGTTATGAGCTTGGCCTCGAGGAAGGCGGGATCGCCGTCGCGGGTCGCCAGCCTGGTCTGGGCGACAAGCGCGCCGCGGGCCAGCAGCCAGCCGCCCAGCGCCGTGCCGGCCAGCCGCAGGAACGGCACGGAGCCCGCCAGGGCCGTCACCAGGTCTGCCTTGACCGACTGCGCCACCCATCTGGTGGCATCCTCCAGCGCGTCCGCCGAGGCCAGCACGGAGGCACGGATCACCGCCAGATCGTCGCCGGGCGCCGCCTTCATCTCCTCGGCCAAGGCCCGCATCTCGGTCACCAGCGCCAGCATCGTCTCGCCGCCGTCCTTGGCGACCTTGCGGCCCACCAGGTCGCGCGCCTGGATGCCGTTGGTGCCCTCGTAGATCGGCAATATGCGCGCATCGCGCAGATGCTGGGCGGCGCCGGTTTCCTCGATGAAGCCCATGCCGCCATGGACCTGCACGCCGATCGAGGCGATCTCGTTGCCGAGGTCGGTGAACCATGCCTTGACGATGGGGATCAGCAAGTCGACGCGGTCCTGCGTCCTGCGCGCCGTCGCCTTGTCGGGATGTTTTAGCGCCCCGTCGATGCCGGCTGCGGTGTAGTAGCCCAGCGCGCGCATCGCCTCGATCTGGGCGCGCATGGTCATCAGCATGCGCCGCACGTCGGCGTGATGGACGATCGAGACCGGTTCGGGCTTGGGGCTGCCGTCGTCCTTGGACTGCACGCGGTTCCTGGCGAATTCCGAGGCCTGCTGGTAGGCGCGCTCGGCGATGGCCAGGCCCTGGATGCCGACCGCCAGGCGGGCGTTGTTCATCATGGTGAACATGTAGGAAAGCCCGCGACCTTCCTCGCCGACCAGGTAGCCCACCGCGCCGCCATCGTCGCCGAACGACATCACGCAGGTCGGGCTGGCATGGATGCCGAGCTTGTGCTCGAGCGACACGCAGTGCAGGTCGTTGCGCTTGCCGGGAGTGCCCTCGGCGTCGACCAGGAACTTGGGCACGATGAACAGCGAGATGCCGCGCACACCCGGCGGCGCGTCCAGGGTGCGCGCCAGCACCAGGTGCACGATGTTCTCGGCCATGTCGTGCTCGCCGTAGGTGATGAAGATCTTCTGCCCTGCAACTAGGTAATGATCCCCATTTTTGACCGCCCGGCTCTTGAGCTGGCCGAGATCCGAGCCCGCCTGCGGCTCGGTGAGGTTCATCGTGCCTGTCCACTCGCCCGAGATCATTTTGGGCAAATATGCGGCCTTCTGCCCGGCCGAGCCGTGATGGTGGATGGCGTCGATCGCGCCCTGGTTCAACAGCAGCACCAGCCCGAAGCCCATGTTGGCCGCCTGCCACATTTCCTGCACCGTCGCCGCAAGCAGCCACGGCATGCCCTGGCCACCGAACTCGGGGTCGAAGGGCAGCGAATTCCAGCCGCCGGCGACGAATTCCTTGTAGATGCCGGCGAAGCCCGGCGCGGTGCGCACCACGCCGTTCTCCAGCTTGGCGCCCACCTTGTCGCCCTCGCGATTGAGCGGCGCCAGGCCGTTGCCGGCCAGCTTGGCGGCTTCCTCGAGCACCGCGTCGATCGTGTCGTCGGTCGCGTGCTCGTAGCCCGGCAGGGCGGCAACCTGATGCAAGCCGGCCACTTCACGCAGCGCGAAACGCATATCGGCCAGCGGCGCGGTATAAGTCATGTAATTCCTCCCAACCGCAATATGCCGCGCTCGGTCGCTTTTGGCGACCGGCTCGGGTATTTTCAGGTCATCATGACCGACACCGTCCTGCTCGACATCGAGGGCCCTCGGGCCACCATCACGCTCA
>DASXKG010000123.1:0-4109 GCA_036496965.1 Variovorax sp. | reverse complement strand
CGCGACGAGTACCGCTACCACGAGGCGCTGGTGCATCCCGTGATGGCCGCCCAAGGCGCGCCGAAGAAGGTCGCCGTGCTGGGCGGCGGCGACGGCATGGCGGTGCGCGAGATCCTCAAGTACCCGTCGGTGCAAAGCGTGACGCTGGTCGAACTCGATCCGAACATGACGAAGCTCTTCACCGAGCATGAGACCCTGGCTGCGCTGAACGCGCACTCGCTGTCTTCGCCGAAAGTGAACATCGTCAATGCCGATGCCTTCCAGTGGCTGCAGCAGCCGGGCGACAGCTACGACGTCATCGTGGTCGACTTTCCCGATCCGACCAACTTCGCGATCGGCAAGCTCTACACCAGCTCCTTCTATGCGCTGCTCGCGCAGCGGCTCTCGGCCAGCGGCTACGCGGTGATCCAGACCACCTCGCCGCTGATTGCGCGCAAGAGCTTCTGGACCGTGGTCACCACCGTCGAGTCGGTCGGACTCACGGCCACGCCCTACCACGCGCATGTGCCCAGCTTCGGCGAGTGGGGCTACATCATCGCCAGCCGGCGCCCCTACCGCTTCCCGCAGACGCTGCCCGACGGACTGCGCTTCCTGTCCGCGCCCACGTTGCCGCTCCTGTTCGATTTTCCGCTCGATATGGCGCGTGTGCCGGCCGAGGTGAACCGGCTGTCCAACCAGATCCTGGTCAGCACCTACGAGCAAGAGTGGGGAAAGGCCCGGTGAGCGCGCCATGAAGCGGCGCCAGTTTCTGGGGGCCGGTGCCGGCATGGGCGCCATGGCGGCGGCCGCGCTGGCCGGCTGCGACCCGGCGCACGAGATCGCGGGCGGCTTCACCGGCATCGACGTGGCGCGCGGGCATGCCTGGCGCGATGGCCTGCCGGGAGCCGGCGCCGCGCCGGCCCGCACCCGCCGCACGCGGGTGGTGATTGCCGGCGCTGGCGTGGCCGGGCTGGCGGCGGCGCGCGCCCTGCGGCTCGCGGGCATCGAGGACTTCGTGCTGCTCGAGCTCGAGCAGACGGCGGGCGGCAACAGCCGCGGCGGCATGGTCGACGGCATCGCCTGCCCGCTCGGCGCGCACTACCTGCCGGTGCCGGGCGACGACGCCAGCGAGGTGCAGGACCTGCTCGAGGAATTCGGCCTGCGCCGGCGCGTTGCCGGTCGTTGGGAATACGACGAACTGCATCTCTGCCACAGCCCCCAGGAACGCCTGTTCTTCGATGGCGCCTGGCAGGACGGGCTGTTGCCGGTCCAGGGCGTCGGCCAGGCGACGCTCGCGCAATACCGCCGGTTCGCGCGCCGTGTCGATGCCTTGCAGGGCCAGGCCCGGTTCTCGATTCCGACCGCCAAGGTGGCGGCGGGGCCGCTGCTGCTGGCGCTCGACGCCATGGCCTTCTCGGCCTGGCTGGATCGCGAAGGCCTGGACGATGCGCACTTGCGCTGGTACCTGGACTACTGCTGTCGCGATGACTACGGCGCCGGCATGGACCAGGTATCGGCCTGGGCCGGCATCCACTATTTTGCGAGCCGGCATGGTTTCCATGCGCCGGGCGACGAGGCGCTGGACCACGACGAGCCGGTGCTGACCTGGCCCGAAGGCAATGCCTGGCTGGCGCGGCGACTGGCGGGGCCGCTCGGCGATCGGCTGAAGCAGTCGCACGCGGTGACGCGCATCGCCGAGACCCGCTCGGGCGTCGAGGTCGATGCCTTCGACTTCGCCGCCCGGGCCAGCGTGCGCTGGCAGGCCGAGCGCTGCATCGTCGCGCTGCCCGTCTTCATTGCCGCGCGCGTGGTCGAGAACCCGCCGCAGGTGCTGCGCGACGCCGGGGCGGCGCTGCGCCATGCGCCCTGGCTGGTCGCCAACCTGCACATCCGGGCTCCCCTGTTCGACGATCCGCGCGGCGCCGCGCCGAGCTGGGACAACGTGCTGTACGGCACGCCCGGCCTCGGCTATGTCGATGCGCGCCACCAGGCGCTGGACCCGACACCCGCGGGCACGGTCTTGAGCTGGTATCGGCCGCTCGGACCGAGCCGCTACGATCCGGGCGATGGCCGCCGCCAGCTGCTGGACCGTCCCTGGGCCGGTTGGCGCGACGACCTGCTGGCAGAGTTATCGCTGCCGCATCCCGACCTGCCCGGGCTCGCCGTGCGCATCGACATCACGCGCTACGGGCATGCCATGGCCATCCCGACGCCCGGGCTGCTCGGCCGTATCGGCCGGAGCGCCCCGGTCGGCCAAAGGCCGGGGATCGTGGCGAGCGGCCGGCTGTCGTTCGCCCATGCCGACTGGTCGGGCTATTCGATCTTCGAGGAAGCCTTCACCCGTGGCCACTTGGCCGGAAGCACGGGCTGAGGCTCAGGCCCGCATCAAGGCCTCGATTTCATCCGGCTTGACCGGCACCCCGCGCGAAATGAGCTCGCAGCCGGTCTCGGTCACGATCGCGTCGTCCTCGATGCGGATGCCGATGTTGTGGAACTGCTCCGGCACGCCGTCAGCCGCGCGCACGTAGATGCCGGGTTCGATGGTCAGCACCATGCCCGGATGGAGGATGCGGCTGGGCCGGTTCTTGATCAGCTCGTTGGACAGCGGGTCGCGGCGCTCGCTCACTTCGCCGACCTGCGTCGGTTCGATGTAGCTGCCGCAGTCGTGCACGTCCATGCCGAGCCAGTGGCCGGTGCGGTGCATGTAGAAGGGGAAATAGGCGCGCTTGTCGATCACGTCGTCCAGGCTGCCGACCTTGTCGGCGTCCAGCAGGCCCAGGTCCAGCATGCCCTGGGACAGCACCCTGACGCTGGCATCGTGCGGGTCGGTGAAGCGCTGGCCGGCGCGGGTGACGGCCGCGGCCGCCTCCTGGCTCGCCAGGACGAGTTCGTACAGCGCGCGCTGCGGCCCGCTGAACTTGCCGTTGGCCGGGAAGGTGCGCGTGATATCGCTGGCATAGCCGTCGAGCTCGCAGCCGGCGTCGATCAGCACCAGTTCGCCGTCGCGCACCGGCGCGCTGTCGGCGCGGTAGTGCAGCACGCAGGCATTGGCGCCGGCCGCGACGATCGAGCCATAGGCCGGGTATTGCGAGCCGCCGAGACGGAATTCGTGCAGCAACTCGGCGTCGAGGTGGTATTCGCGCACATCGCGGCCCTCGCGCAGCATCCGGGCCGACAACTGCATGGCACGCACGTGGGCGCGGGCGCTGATCTGGGCGGCGCGGCGCATCACGTCCTGCTCCCGGGCGTCCTTGACCAGGCGCATCTCGTCGAGCGGGCCGCACAGGTCGCGCTGCTCCTCGGGGCACAGCGCTCCATAGCGCACGCGCGCGCGCACGGCCGATAGCCAACCGTCGACCCGCGTTTCCAGGCCTTTGTGGGTCGCGAACGGGTACCAGACCACCGACTTGTTCTCGAGCAGGCGCGGCAGGCGCGCGTCCAGCTCCTCGACCGAATAGGCCTCGTCGACGCCCAGGGCGGCAGGCGCCGCGTCCGGACCGAGCCGATAGCCGTCCCAGATCTCGCGCTCCAGGTCCTTGGGTGCGCAAAAGAGCGTGGACCGGCCATCTCCGGACAGCACCAGCCAGGCGTTCGGCTCGGTGAAACCCGTCAGGTAATAGAAGTAGCTGTCGTGCCGGAACAGGAAATCGCTGTCGCGATTGCGCTGTCGCTCCGGCGCGGTCGGAATGATCGCGATGCCTTCTGTCCCTATATAGGAGGAAAGTTGTACGCGACGGGGGACTTGATAATTTGCGGTCATAAGGTCACTATGCGCTACCGATGTAACACCACCAGGGGGAGGGTGAAAAACATCGGGAAAGAAAATGCAAGAACGTTTGCCCTGTAGGACCCCTCCCACGTACAAACCCCCAAGTTGATATCACGGAGGTTTTTTTGTTGAAGAAAGTTCTACACAAGAGCGCGATTTTGCTCACAGTTGCCGCAGGCGCGCTGGCAGGGTGCGGTGGCGGTGGCGGCGGCGGTGGTGGTGGAGTCAGCCTGGCCAGCGGCCTGCTGGCAGACACCGGCACCACCAGCGCCACGGCGGCGGCGGGAACGACGGCTTCCGCGGGCACCGCGGCAGCGTCCAGCGGCACCTCGGGCAGCGGCACCTCAGGCAGCGGCACCTC
>DASXKG010000122.1:0-4220 GCA_036496965.1 Variovorax sp. | reverse complement strand
CGGGCTGGGCGGCCGCGGGCATTGGCTTCAGCTTGAACAACGCGATGCTGATCGTGGCCGGCTCCCTGGTGGGCTCCTCGGGCGCGATCCTCTCCTACATCATGTGCAAGGCGATGAACCGCTCGTTCTTCAACGTGATCTTGGGCGGCTTCGGCGGCGAAGCGGCCAGCGCGGCCACGGGCGCCAAGGAGCAGCGCCCGGTCAAGAGCGGCAGCGCGGACGACGCGGCCTTCGTGCTGAGCAACGCCGAGACGGTGATCATCGTGCCGGGCTACGGCCTGGCGGTGGCGCGCGCCCAGCATGCGGTCAAGGAGCTGGCCGCCAAGCTCACCGAGCACGGCGTGACGGTCAAGTACGCGATCCACCCGGTGGCCGGGCGCATGCCGGGGCACATGAACGTGCTCTTGGCCGAAGCCGAGGTGCCCTACGACCAGGTCTTCGAGATGGAAGACATCAACGGCGAGTTCGGCCAGGCCGACGTGGCGATCATCCTGGGGGCCAACGACGTGGTGAACCCCGCTGCGCTGCAAAAGGGCACGCCCATCTACGGCATGCCGATCCTGGAGGCCTACAAGGCCAAGACGGTGATCGTCAACAAGCGCTCCATGGCCGCGGGCTACGCCGGCCTGGACAACGAGCTCTTCTACATGGACAAGACCATGATGGTCTTCGGCGATGCCAAGAAGGTGGTCGAGGACATGGCCAAGGCGATTGAATAGCAGATGAGACCCGACGTCACCGATCGCCCCTGGCTCGGCAGCTATCCACCCGGCGTACCCACCGACATCGACGGCTCGCGCTATGCGTCGCTGGTCGCGCTGATGGAAGAAAGCTTCACCCAGTACGCCGAGCGCACCGCCTACAGCTTCATGGGCAAGGACATGAGCTACGCAGAGGTCGGCCACGAGAGCCGCGCCTTCGCGTCCTACTTGCAGGGGCTCGGCCTGGCCAAGGGCGACCGGGTCGCGATCATGATGCCGAACTGCCCGCAATACCCGGTCGCGGTGGCCGGCATCCTGCGCGCCGGCCTGATCGCGGTGAACGTCAATCCGCTCTACACGCCGCGCGAACTCGAACACCAGCTCAAGGACTCGGGCGCCAGCGCGATCGTCATCATCGAGAACTTCGGCGTCACGCTGCAGCAGTGCCTCGGCGCCACGCCGGTCAAGCACATCGTGCTGGCGTCGATGGGCGACCGGCTCGGGTGGCTCAAGGGCACGCTCGTCAACTATGTGTTGCGCAACGTCAAGAAGATGGTGCCCGCGTTCAGCCTGCCGGGTGCCGTGCGCTTCAACGATGCGCTGGCCAAGGGCGGCGCACGCCAGTGGCAGCCGGTGCCGCTCGGGCCCGACGATGTCGCGGTGCTGCAGTACACGGGCGGCACCACGGGCGTCTCGAAGGGGGCGGTGCTGCTCCATCGCAACGTGATTGCCAACGTGCTCCAGTCCGAGGCGTGGAACGAGCCGGTCATGCGGCAGGTTCCGCCCGGCGAGCAGCCGACCGGCGTGTGCGCCCTGCCGCTCTATCACATCTTCGCGTTCACGGTGTGCATGATGCTCAGCATGCGCACCGGCGCCAAGCTGATCCTGATTCCGAATCCGCGCGACCTTCCGGCGGTGCTCAAGGAGCTTGCCAAGCACCGCATCCACAGCTTTCCGGCGGTCAATACCCTGTTCAACGGGCTGGCCCACCATCCCGATTTCGGCACCGTCGACTGGAGCCACCTGAAAGTCTCGGTTGGCGGCGGCACGGCGGTGCAGGCTGCCGTGGCCAAGCTCTGGCTCGAAAAGACGGGCTGCCCGATCTGCGAGGGCTACGGCCTGTCCGAGACTTCTCCGTCGGCCAGCTGCAATCCGACCACCAGCACCGCCTACTCCGGCACCATCGGCGTGCCCTTGCCCAGCACCTGGATGAAGCTGGTCGATGACGAGGGCCGCGACTCGGCGCCGGGGCAGCCGGGCGAGATCGCGATCAAGGGGCCGCAGGTGATGGCCGGCTACTGGCAGCGGCCGGACGAAACCGCCAAGTCGATGACCGCCGACAGCTATTTCAAGACCGGCGACATCGGCACCATGGACGAGCGCGGCTACTTCAAGATCGTCGACCGCAAGAAGGACATGATCCTGGTCTCCGGCTTCAACGTGTATCCCAACGAAGTCGAGGACGTGGTGGCGCTGATCCCGGGCGTGCTGGAATGCGCCGCCGTGGGCATTCCCGACGAGAAGACCGGCGAGGCGGTGAAGCTGGTGATCGTCAAGAAGAATCCCGAACTCACCGAGGCCGAGGTGCGCGCCTTCTGCCGCGCCAACATGACCGGCTACAAGCAGCCCAAGGTGATCGAGTTCCGCACCGACCTGCCCAAGACGCCGGTCGGCAAGATCCTGCGCCGCGAATTGCGCGGCGCCGCACCGGTGGCCGCACCCGTGAAGTAAGGGTTCGGCCCGGGACCGCTCCGGGCATCGCTCTTGCATATTGATGACGGATGTTTCGATTCGTCATCACCCGTGCGAGCCTGGTCCTGCCGACCTTCTTCGGCATGACGCTGCTCGCCTTCTTCCTGATCCGGCTGGTGCCCGGTGATCCGATCGAAACCCTGGCCGGCGAGCGCGGCATCGACCCGGTGCGCCATGCCGTGCTGCTCAAGGAATACGGCCTCGACCGCCCGGTGCTGACGCAGTACGGCAGCTACATCGTGCGCGTGCTGCACGGCGATCTCGGCAAGTCGCTGATCACGCAGGAATCGGTGTTGCGCGAGTTCCTGGCGCTGTTCCCGGCCACGGTGGAGCTGGCGCTGTGCGCCATCACCTTCGCGCTGCTGCTCGGCATCCCGGCCGGCATCCTGGCGGCGGTCAAGCGCAACTCGGCCTTCGACCACGGCGTGATGGCGGTGTCGCTGACCGGCTACTCGATGCCGATCTTCTGGTGGGGGCTGCTGCTGATCCTGTTCTTCTCGGTGCAGTTGGGCTGGACACCGGTCTCGGGCCGGATCTCGGTCGAGTACTACATCGAGCCGGTGACCGGCTTCCTGCTGATCGACTCGCTGCTGTCGGACGACAAGGGCGCCTTCTGGTCTGCGCTGCAGCACCTGATCCTGCCGGCCATCGTGCTCGGCACCAACTCGCTGGCGGTGGTGGCGCGCATGACACGCTCGGCGATGCTCGAGGTGCTGGGCGAGGACTACATACGCACCGCGCGCGCCAAGGGCCTGGCGCCGCTGCGCGTGGTGGCGGTGCATGCGCTGCGCAATGCGCTGATCCCGGTGGTGACGGTGATCGGGCTGCAGGTCGGCGTGCTGTTCACGGGCGCGATCCTGACCGAGACCATCTTTTCCTGGCCCGGCGTCGGCAAGTGGCTGATCGAGGCCATCGGCCGGCGCGACTACCCGGTGCTGCAGGGCGGCATGCTGCTGCTCGGCGTGATCGTGATGGCGGTCAACTTGCTGGTCGACCTGGCCTACGGATTCATCAATCCGCGCATCCGGCGATGAGCACCCCGATGAACAGCGTGGCCTTGCCCGTCGAACCCAGCAGCGCGCCGCCCGGCCCGTGGCGCGAATTCTGGGGCTCGTTCTCGGCCAACCGCGGGGCGGTGATCGGGCTGGCGGTGATCGTGGGGCTGTTCGCGGTCGCGCTGCTGGCGCCGTGGCTGGCGCCGCACGCGCCGAACCAGACCGATACCCGCGCGCTGCTGCTGCCGCCGGCCTGGCAGCAAGGCGGCTCGGCGCTGCATTGGCTGGGCACGGACGCGATCGGGCGCGACATCCTCTCGCGCCTGATGTGGGGCGCGCAGCTGTCGCTGTCGATCGGCGTCGCGGTGGTGGCGATCTCGGCCGCGACCGGCATCGTGCTGGGCCTGATCGCGGGCTTCTTCCGCGGCGTGCTGGAGATCGCGATCATGCGCTGCATGGACGTGGTGCTGACCCTGCCCAGCCTGCTGCTGGCGATCGTGATCGTCGCCATCCTCGGCCCGGGCCTGATCAACGCCATGCTGGCGGTGGCGATCGTGGTGCTGCCGCACTACGTGCGCATCACGCGTGCCGCGGTCATCTCGGAGATCTCGCGCGACTACGTGACGGCGGCGCGCGTCAGCGGCGCAGGCACCCTGCGCCTGATGTTCAGCGAGGTGCTGCCGAACTGCGCCGCACCGCTGATCGTGCAGGCCTCGCTCGGCATCTCGACGGCGATCCTGGACGCCGCGGCGCTCGGCTTCCTCGGACTCGG
>DASXKG010000121.1:0-3166 GCA_036496965.1 Variovorax sp. | reverse complement strand
ATCATCGCGTTGGCCGCCGCCAGCGGGAACTGCAGGTAGGAGGTCTGCACCTGGATGATCTTGCCGACCGAGGCGATCTGCTGGCCGCCCATCACGCCGATGGTCACGAAGTCGCCCATCACGATGGTGATGACGAAGATCGAGCCGATCAGGATGCCGGTGCGCGACAGCGGCACGATGACATTCCACAGGGTCTGCCAGGCGCTGGCGCCGGAATCGCTCGCGGCCTCGAGCAGCGAGCGGTCGATGCGCATCATCGAGTTGAAGATCGGCACGATCATGAACATCGTGTAGAGATGCACGAAGGCCAGCACCACCGAGAACTGCGAGAACAGCAGCCACTCGACCGGCGAGTCGACCAGGCCCAGCCCGGTCAGCGCATCGTTGACCAGGCCGTTGCGCCCGAGCAGCGGCACCCAGGAGATCATCCGGATCACGTTGGAGGTCCAGAAGGGCACGGTGCACAGCACGAAGAGCAGCGTCTGCATGCCCGGCGAACGCACGTGGAAGGCCAGGAAGTAGGCCACTGAGAACCCGATCAACAGCGTGATGCCCCACACCAGCAGGCAGAACTTGAGCGTGCTGAGGTAGGTCGACAGCGTGACGCACAGGTCGCCGTTGTCGGTCAGGTGCGAGCAGCCATCGAAGATGGCGATGTAGTTGCGCGGCGAGACCGCCGGGATCAGCTCGTACTCGTTGAAGTTCCACAGGCTGACCATGGCGATCAGTGCCAGCGGGATCAGGAAGAACAGCAGGAACACCCCTGCGAACGGCGCCGCCTGCCACCAGGCCTTGATGGCGCGCGCCGGCCTCACGGAGGCGGCGGCGGCAGTCGGCGTTGCAGTTGCAGTTGCAGTGGTGGCGATGGGGGACATCGCGCCCTCGGCCGCACCGCTCAGGCGGCGACGAACTCGTTCCACTTCTGGACCATGTACTCGTTCTGGTCCATCACCGCGTTCCAGCAGGCGATCGCGCCCATGCGCTCGTCGTAGCTCCCGCCGTCGCGGGTGGCGCCGACCTTGGCGATCACGTCGCCCTGCGGGCTCCTGATGTCCTGGGTGGCAGGCTTGCCTTCCATCCAGTAGGCCCATTCATAGGGCTCCATCTTGCCCTTGGCGGTTTCCAGTACGGCGCTGTAGTAGCCCTGGCGGTTCAGGTAGGCGCCGGCCCAGCCGTCCAGGAACCAGTTGATGAATTCGTAGGCGCCGTCGAGCTTCTTGCCCGACAGCGTGGCCGGCAGGCCGAAGCCCGAGGCCCAGGCGCGGTAGCCCTCCTTCAGCGGCTGGAAGGTGCAGGCGATGCCCTTGCTGCGCACGGCGGTGACGGCGGGCGACCACATCGACTGGATCACGACTTCGCCCGAGGCCATCAGGTTGACCGACTCGTTGAAGTCCTTCCACAGGGCGCGGAACTGGCCGGCCTTCTTGGCTTCGATCAGGGTCTTGATCGTCAGGTCGATCTCGGGCTTGGTCATGTTGCCCTTGTCGGCGTACTTGTGGATGCCCTTGGCCTCCACCACCATCGCCGCATCCATGATGCCGATCGACGGGATGTTCAGGATCGCGGCCTTGCCCTTGAACTCGGGGTTCAGCAGCTCGGCCCAGGACGAGACCGGATGGCCGATCAGGTCGGGCCGGATGCCGAGCGTGTCGGCGTTGTAGGTGGTCGGCACCAGCGACATGAACTGCGTCAGCGTCCTCGAGAACACCTTGCTTCGCTCGCCCTCGAGGTAGAACACCTTGACCGGCGCCGTGCCCTGGTCGCCGATCTTCTTGCCGGCGACTTCGCCCTTGGTGAAGACCGGCGTGATCTTGTCGAAGTTCTTGACCCGCTTGGCATCGATGCCCTTCAGGTTGCCGGTCGGCACGATCTTCTTCAGGGAGAAGTACTCGGTGTCGATCAGGTCGAAGCTGTTCGGCGCCGTGACGGCGCGCTTGGTGACGTCATCGGTGGTGACGGCCACGTACTGGATCTCGATGCCGGTGTCGGCCTTGAACTTGTCGCCGATCGCCTTGTCCTGGTTGACCGCGGTGCCGAGGTAGCGCAGCACGATCTTTTCCTGGGCATGGATGGCCGGGAACACGCCGCTGGCGAGGATGCCCGCAGTGCCCTGCAGCAAGGTGCGGCGCTGCACGCCGCGCGTCGTGGTGTCGTCGATTTTTTCGGACATGGGAGCTCTCCTGGGAGGCTGTGGTGGAGGGGTTGCGGGAGGCGGGGAACGCTGCGCGACGCGGCCAGCGGCTCAGGCGGCCATGGCGGCCAGCGCGGCCATCGGCGCACGGCGCGAGGGAGGCGTGACACCGGTTGGCGCCGGACGCGTGGCACCCGGCCCGAGCGCATGGGCATCGGCGTCGGCCCATGACAGCCGCACGCTCTCGCCCACGGCAAAGGGGCGCTGGACGAAGGCTTCCTCGGACATCAGCACCGACACAGCGCTCAGCTCCGGCCGCACGCCGGTCAGCCGAAGGCCGAGCAGCACGTAGCTGCCCTGGTATTCGACGTCGGTCACGTGCGCAGGGATACCGGGCTCGCCGGCGTTGCTCGCGACAGCGGCGATGCACATGTGGTCGTTGCGCACGGCAATCAGGCCCTCGGGCCGCTCGAACACGTTGTGGCCGCCCATGAAGCGGGCCACGAACTCGCTCGAGGGCTGGTTGTAGACCTGGTGCGGCGAGCCGACCTGTTCGATCAGGCCGTTGTTCATCACCACCATGGTGTCGGCCAGCGCCATCGCTTCCTCCTGCGAATGCGTGACGTGGATGAAAGTCAGGCCGAGCTCCTTCTGCCAGCGGCGCAGCTCGGCGCGCATCTGGATGCGCAGGAAAGGATCGAGCGCGGACAGCGGCTCGTCCAGCAGCAGCACGCGCGGCTCGGTGATCAGCGCACGCGCCAGCGCGACGCGCTGCTGCTGGCCGCCGGACAGCTCGCCGGGCTTGCGCTGCGCCAGGTGGCCCATCGCCACGCGCTCCAGCAGGTTGCCGGCGCGCCTGTGGCGCTCGATCCTGGAGACGCCCTTCATCTTCAGGCTGAAGGCCACGTTGTCGAGCGCGTCGAGATGCGGGAAGAGCGCGTAGCTCTGGAACATCATCGCCGTCCCGCGCTTGGCCGGCGGGAATTCGGTGACGTTGGTCGCGCCGATGAGGATATCTCCTTCCGTCGCGCTCTC
>DASXKG010000120.1:0-2809 GCA_036496965.1 Variovorax sp. | reverse complement strand
CGAGGTAATGGCGCCGCATCCCCTGGCCACGCTGCGCTTCGATGGCTGCACCATCCCGCGCAGCGCGCAGTTGGGCGAGCTGCACGGC
The DNA here is from genome assembly GCA_036496965.1 of Variovorax sp. GTDB lineage: Bacteria > Pseudomonadota > Gammaproteobacteria > Burkholderiales > Burkholderiaceae_C > Variovorax. Next base: position 2,721 of record DASXKG010000120.1, on the reverse strand, counting down.
GGCTTCAAGCTCGCCATGCGCACGCTCGACATCTTCCGCGCCTCGGTCGCGGGAGCGGCACTCGGCATGGCGCGGCGCGCCCTGTCGGAGGCCATCCAGCATGCGAAGAAGCGCAGGATGTTCGGCCAGACGCTGGCCGACTTCCAGCTCACCCAGGCCAGGTTCGGCGAGATGGCGGCGATGATCGACAGCGCCGCGCTGCTCACCTACCGTGCCGCCTGGATGCGCGACGACAGCGAGCGCCGCGGCGAGCCCGCGGCCGGCGATCTCACCGCCGCCGCGGCAATGGCCAAGATGTGCGCCACCGAGAACGCCAGCCGCGTGATCGACATGGCGCTGCAGATGCATGGCGGCCTGGGCGTGAAGGTCGGCACCAAGGTCGAAAGCCTCTACCGCGATATCCGCTCGTTGCGCATCTACGAAGGCGCAACCGAAGTCCAGCAACTGATCATCGGCAAGGCCGTCTTGAGGACCCTATGACCCGCAGCGCACAGATCGATCGTTTCGTGCACGACCGCCTCCCCCCCGCGGAGCAGCTGCCGATCTTCCGCTACGAGCTGCCCGAGCTGCAGCTGCCGGACCAGCTCAACCTGGTGGAAGAGCTGCTCGACAAGGCCGCCGCGAAGGGCTTCGCCGACAGGCCGATGCTGCGCTCGCCCAGCCTCAGCCTGACCTACGCCGAGGCCAGCCTCGAAGTCAACCGCATCGCCCAGGTGCTGACCGAGGACCTGGGACTGGTGCCGGGCAACCGCGTGCTGCTGCGCGGCGGCAATTCGATCCCGATGGCGCTCGCCTGGCTGGCGGTGGTCAAGGCCGGCCTGATCGCGGTCGCGACGATGCCGCTGCTGCGCGCCAAGGAGCTCGGCGACATCATCGAGAAGTCGCAGCCCACGGTCGCGCTGTGCGACGGCCGCCTGCTCGACGAGCTGGCGACGGCGCAACGCGCGCATCCGGTGCTGAAGACGATCGTGGCCTTCAACCGGCCCGAGGCCGCCGATTCGCTGAGCGCGCTGGCCGCGGCCAAGAGCGGCGTGTTCACCGCCTGCCCCACCGCGTCCGACGACATTGCGCTGCTGGCCTTCACCTCCGGCACCACCGGCAAGCCCAAGGCGCCGGTGACCACGCACCGCGACGTGCTGGCCATGTGCGAGACCTGGCCGCGCCACGTGCTGAAGGCACGCAGCGACGACATCGTGATCGGCTCGCCGCCGCTGGCCTTCACCTTCGGGCTGGGCGGATTGCTGGTGTTTCCGATGTGGGCCGGCGCTTCGGTGTACTTCCACGATGGGCCCTACACGCCCGAAGCGATGGTGCAAGTCATCCGCCAGGTCGGCGCCACCATCTGCTACACCGCGCCCACCTTCTATCGCCAGATGGCCCCCTTTGCCAAGGCGAACGGCATGCCGAGCCTGCGCATCTGCGTGAGTGCCGGCGAAGCGCTGGCCGACGCCACGCGGCAAATGTGGAAACAGGCCAGCGGCATCGAGATGCTCGACGGCATCGGCGGCACCGAGGTGTTCCACATCTATATCTCGGCCGGCGGCGACCAGATCCGGCGCGGCGCCATCGGCAAGGCCGTGCCGGGCTTCACCGCCAGGGTGGTCGATGAAAACGGCGACGAAGTGCCGCGCGGCACCGTCGGCAAGCTGGCCATCATCGGGCCGGTGGGCTGCCGCTACCTCGACGACCCGCGCCAGGCCGACTACGTGAAGGACGGCTGGAACTATCCCGGCGATGCCTTTGTCGAGGACGAGGACGGCTACTTCTTCTACCAGTCGCGCGCCGACGACATGATCGTCACCGCGGGCTACAACGTCGGTGGCCCGGAGGTCGAGGACGCACTGCTCAAGCACCCCGCCGTCGCCGAATGCGGCGTGATCGGCAAGCCCGACGAGGAACGCGGCATGATCGTCAAGGCCTTTTGCGTGCTCAAGCCAGGCCAGGTCGGCAGCCCCGAGCTGGTGAAGGCGCTGCAGGACCACGTCAAGGCCACCATCGCGCCTTTCAAGTATCCGCGCGAGATCGCATTCGTCGACGGCCTGCCGCGCACTGAGACCGGGAAACTCCAACGATTCAAACTGAGGCAATTCACATGATCAAACTCTTGCAACCCCCAGGCTGGCTGTCCCCGAAGGGCTATGCGAACGGCGTTTCCGCACGCGGCACTCAGATCTACGTCGGCGGTCAGATCGGCTGGAACGCGCAGCAGCAGTTCGAGTCCGACGACTTCATCGCGCAGACCGGTCTGGCGCTGCGCAACATCGTCGAGGTGCTGCGCGAAGCCGGTGCCGGGCCCGAGCACATGGTGCGCATGACCTGGTATGTGGTGGATCGCGACGAGTATTCGCGCCGCCTCGGCGAGCTCGGTCCGGTCTATCGCGACGCCATGGGGCGCAACTTCCCGGCCATGACCTGCGTGCAAGTCGCCGCGCTGGTGGAGCCGCGGGCAAAGATCGAGATCGAAGTCACCGCGGTCCTTCCGGATTGAGGCAACGCCCGCGCACCGGAAGGATCAACCCTTTCCGACGGGCGTAAAAAAGCCGGGTCGAACCCGGCTTTTCGTGTCGACTCGCTCGGCGCTCAGAGCGGCAGTTGGTCGCCGCGGGCTGCGGCACGCGCGGCAGCGCGCACGCTGGTCCGGTCGGCGGTGCCGGCGATCGACATCACGCCTTCGCCGTAGCCATCCGCATAGGGATTCGGGCTGTGCGCGGCAGCCACTGC
>DASXKG010000119.1:0-2074 GCA_036496965.1 Variovorax sp. | reverse complement strand
CGAAGTCGAACGCAAGAAGGTCGGTCTGCATTCGGCACGCCGGCGCAAGCAGTTCTCCAAGCGCTGATCGGCGCCTTGGGCTTACGCCCCGCAATGGCAAGAAACCGCCTTCGGGCGGTTTTTTGTCGATTGCAGTAGCATTGGTTCATTGGCCGCAGATTCGGCCCCCACAGGAGTCCTCTTTCATGAGCGCCGTTGCAGACAACATCCAGACCCAGATGCCCGAGCCGATCGTCTTCACAGACAGCGCGGCTGCCAAGGTCGCCGACCTGATCGCCGAAGAAGGCAACCCCGAACTCAAGCTGCGCGTGTTCGTGCAGGGCGGCGGCTGCTCGGGCTTCCAGTACGGCTTCACCTTCGACGAGATCACCAACGAAGATGACACCACCATGACCAAGAACGGTGTCTCGCTCTTGATCGATGCCATGAGCTACCAGTACCTGGTCGGTGCCGAGATCGACTACAAGGAAGATCTGCAAGGCGCCCAGTTCGTCATCAAGAACCCGAACGCGACCAGCACCTGCGGCTGCGGATCGAGCTTCTCGGCCTGATGCCGCATCGTCGGGCCTGACTCGCCCAAGCCGCCCCATGGGGCGGCTTTTTGCTTTCTGCGCCCTTGGGCGGCTCTCTTGGCTGCCCGCTCTTCCCCTGCACCCATGACCCCCACGGTTTCCCCGCGCAAGAGCCTGCTGTGGCTCGTGGCCGTCGGCTTCTTCATGCAGACGCTGGACGGCACCATCATCAACACGGCGCTGCCCGCCATGGCGGCCAGCCTGGGCGCCAGCCCGCTGCGCATGCAGTCGGTGGTGGTCTCCTATGCGCTCGCGATGGCGATGCTGATCCCGGCCTCGGGCTGGATTGCCGACCGATTCGGCACCCGGCGCGTGTTCTTCTCGGCGATCCTGCTGTTCGGGCTCGGCTCGGTGTTGTGTGCGCTGTCGAGCGATCTGCGCGAACTGGTGGCGGCGCGCGTGCTGCAGGGCATGGGCGGCGCCATGCTGCTGCCGGTCGGCCGGCTGGCGCTGCTGCGCAGCGTTCCGCGCGACGAATTCCTGGCGGCGATGAGCTTCGTCGCCATCCCGGGCCTGATCGGGCCGCTGCTGGGGCCGACGCTGGGCGGCTGGCTGGTGGAATACGCCTCCTGGCACTGGATCTTCCTGATCAACGTGCCGGTCGGGCTGGTCGGCTGCATCGCCACCCTGCGCGTCATGCCGGACCTGCGGGCCGAAGTGCAGCGCTTCGACGGCTTCGGCTACGCGCTGCTCGCCTTCGGGATGGTGGCCGTCTCGCTGGCCATCGACGGCGTCTCCAGCCTCGGGCTGCACGGGGTCGGCGTGGTGGTGCTGATGGTCTTTGGCTTTGCCGCCGTGACCACTTACTGGCTGCACGCCGCGCGCCGCCAGTACCCGCTGTTCGAGCCATCGCTGTTCGGCATCCCGACCTTGCGCATCGGCCTTCTGGGCAACCTGTTCTCGCGCCTGGGCAGCGGTTGCATGCCCTTCCTGGTGCCGCTGCTGCTGCAAGTCTCGATGAACTATTCGCCGCTGAGGTCGGGTCTCATGATGCTGCCGATCGCGCTGGCCGGCATGGCGATGAAGCGGGCCACGACGCCGCTGATCCTGCGCTTCGGCTATCGACAGGTGCTGGTGGTCAACACCGCGCTGGTCGGGCTGACGATGGCGACCTTTGCCTTCGCCTCGCCGGGCCAGCCGGTCGGTCTGCAGATCCTTCAGCTGATCGTCTTCGGCGCCGTCAATTCACTGCAGTTCACGGCGATGAACACGATCACGCTGAAGGACCTGGGCGGCAGCATGGCCAGCAGTGGCAACACCCTGTTGTCGATGGTCCAGATGCTGGCGATGAGCATGGGCGTGGCGGCGGCGAGCGCGGTGCTGGCGGCCTACAACGATGTCTTCGGCAGCAGCGCGCCGCTGGAGATCCTGCACGCCTTCGAGGCTACCTTCGCCAGCATGGGGCTGATCACCCTGGCCTCGGCGCTGATCTTCTGGCAGTTGCCCGGCGAGGAGCGCGCGGTGCGGCCGGCGCAGCCGGAAGTGTCGGGCCAGGGTTGAGC
>DASXKG010000118.1:0-1964 GCA_036496965.1 Variovorax sp. | reverse complement strand
ATTTCGACGAGGCGGCCGAGATAAAGCACGGCGACGCGATCGACCAGATGATTCACCACGGCGAGGTCGTGGCTGATGAACAGATAAGAAAGGTGCAGCCGTTCCTGCAGCTCCTTCATCAGGTTCAGCACCTGGGACTGGATGGAGACGTCCAGCGCCGAGAGCGGCTCGTCGGCGACGATGAGGGCCGGGTTCGGCGCCAAAGCGCGGGCGATCGCAATGCGCTGGCGCTGGCCGCCGGAGAATTCATGCGGGTACTTGTGCAGGTCGCTGGCGCGCAGGCCCACCGCGGCAAGCGACTCGGCGGCGCGCTCGCGCTGTTCGGCGCGGCTGGTTTCGGCCAGCGCCTCGAGCGGCTCGGCCACGATACGGGCCACCGTCCGGCGCGGATCGAGCGAGCCGTAGGGGTCCTGGAACACCATCTGCAGCTCGCGCCGCGCCGCGCGCAGGGCTGGCCTTTGCAACTGATGCAGGTCCTGGCCGAGCAGCTTCACGCGGCCCGAAGTCGGCCGGTCGAGCGCCATCACCAGCCGCGCGACGGTCGACTTGCCGGAGCCCGATTCGCCCACGATGCCCAGGCTCTGGCCGGCCCGGATGCCGAAGCTCACGCCGTTGAGCGCCTTGACCATCGGCGGCGGCCCGAACAGCTGCTCGCGCGGCAGGGTGTAGTGCCGCACGAGCTCGGTGACTTCGAGCAGCGGATCCAAGGGGCCGCTCATTCCACCACCTCCAGTTCCGCCGCAATGGCGTCGAGCCGAATGCAGCGCACCTGGTGCCCGTGCGGCAGGGCGACGGCCGCAGGCCGGGTGTCGCGGCAGGCGTCGATGGTGTAGCGGCAGCGGCCCGCGAAGGGGCATCCGGGCGGCAGGTCGACCAGCTCCGGCACGCTGCCCTGGATGGTCGCCAGCCTCAGGCCGCGCGGTGCGCCCAGTGCAGGGCGGGCCGCGAACAGGCCCTGCGTGTAGGGATGTGCGCGTTCGGCGAAGACGGCGGCAGTGGGCCCGCTTTCCACCACGCTGCCGCCATACATCACCAGCATCTTCGACACGTTCTGCGCGATCACGCCGAGGTCGTGCGAGATCAGGATCAGCGCCATGCCGCGCTCGGCAACCAGGCTGCGGATCAGCTCCAGGATCTGCTTCTGGATCGTGACGTCGAGCGCGGTCGTCGGCTCGTCGGCGATCAGCAGGTCGGGCCCGCAGGCCAGTGCCATGGCGATGCCGATGCGTTGCCGCTGGCCGCCGGAGAACTGATGCGGATAGGCGTCCAGGCGCGCGGCGGCGTCGGGAATGCCGACCCGCTCGAGCAGCGCCAGCGCCTCCTTGCGCGCCTCGGCCGCCGACAGGCCGCGGTGCAGCCGCAGCGGTTCGCCGACCTGGCGCGCGATCGTGTGGACCGGGTTGAGTGCCGTCATCGGCTCCTGGAAGATCATGCCGATGCGATCGCCGCGCAGCCGGACCATCTCGCGCTCCGGCAGGCCGACCAGTTCTTGTCCATCGAAGCGGATGCTGCCGCTGACTCCGGCAGTGGCCGGCAGCAATCCCATCAGCGACTGCACCGTGATCGACTTGCCGCAGCCGGATTCGCCGACGATGCCCAGCGTCTCGCCGCGTTCCAGCGAGAAGCCGATGCCGCGCACCGCCTCGGCCGGCCCGCGCTGCGTCTGCAGCAGCACGTGGAGGTCGTCGACTTCGAGCAGGGCCATGGCTGGCTAGCGTGCGCGGGCCAGGCGCGGATCGAGCAGGTCGCGCAGGCCGTCGCCGAGCAGGTTGAGGCCGAGCACTGCCAGGGCGATCGCCAGTCCCGGGAACACCGCCAGCAAGGGCGCCTGGAACATCATCGTCTGCGCTTCGCTGAGCAGGCGGCCCCACGAGGGCTGCGGTGGCTGCGTGCCGAGCCCGAGATAGGACAGCGCGGCCTCGGCCAGGATCGCGACGGCGAAGCGGATCGTGGTCTGCACGATC
>DASXKG010000117.1:0-5251 GCA_036496965.1 Variovorax sp. | reverse complement strand
CGTGGTGAAATTGGTAGACACGCTATCTTGAGGGGGTAGTGGCGAAAGCTGTGCGAGTTCGAGTCTCGCCGACCGCACCAAATCTCACCGGCAGGAATATTGCTTCCTGCCGGTGGCAAGCGGTGATAGAACCCCCAGATGAACCTCGATTCCTACCTGCCCGTCCTGCTGTTCATCCTGGTCGGGGTGGGTGTCGGGGTCGCGCCCCAGGTCATCGGCTACATCCTCGGTCCGAACCGGCCCGACGCGCAAAAGAATTCCCCCTACGAATGCGGCTTCGAAGCCTTCGAAGACGCGCGCATGAAGTTCGACGTACGGTACTACCTCGTCGCTATCCTCTTCATCCTCTTCGACCTCGAGATCGCATTTCTCTTTCCCTGGGCCGTCGCGCTCAAGGAAGTCGGCGCCGCCGGCTTCTGGGGCGTGATGATTTTTCTCGCCGTCCTCGTCGTGGGCTTCGTCTACGAGTGGAAAAAGGGCGCACTCGACTGGGAATGACAAGGATTTCACATGGCCATTGAAGGCGTCATGAAAGAGGGCTTCGTCACCACCACCTACGACTCGGTGGTGAACTGGGCCAAGACCGGATCGCTGTGGCCCATGACCTTCGGTCTGGCCTGCTGCGCGGTGGAGATGATGCATGCGGGCGCCGCGCGCTACGACATCGACCGCTTCGGCATGTTGTTCCGGCCCAGCCCGCGCCAGTCCGACCTGATGATCGTGGCGGGCACGCTGTGCAACAAGATGGCGCCGGCGCTGCGCAAGGTCTACGACCAGATGCCCGAGCCGCGCTGGGTGCTCTCGATGGGCTCGTGCGCCAACGGCGGCGGCTACTACCACTACAGCTATTCGGTCGTGCGGGGCTGCGACCGCATCGTGCCGGTCGATGTCTACGTGCCGGGCTGTCCGCCGACCGCCGAGGCGCTGCTCTACGGGGTCATCCAGCTCCAGCAGAAGATCCGCCGCACCAACACCATCGCGCGCGCCTGAACTGCGACAGACATGACCGACTTTGCGATTTCCCCCGAGGCGCTGCAAGCACAGATCGCCGAAACCCTGGGTGCCAAGGCCAAGACCGTCACGCTCAGGCTGGGCGAGGTGACGGTGGTGGTCGGTGCGGCCGACTACCTCGAAGCCGCGCTGCTCCTGCGCGATGCGCCCGGCTGCCGCTTCGAGCAATTGATCGACCTCTGCGGCATGGACTACTCCAGCTACCGCGACGGGCAGTGGCAGGGCGAGCGCTTCTGCGTGGTCACCCATCTGCTGTCCGTGAGCCTCAACCAGCGGGTGCGCCTCAAGGTGTTCGTGCCGAACGAAGACCTGCCGGTGGTCGATTCGCTGACCGGCATCTGGAACGCCGCCGGCTGGTTCGAGCGCGAGGCCTTCGACCTGTATGGCATCGTCTTCGAAGGCCATGACGACCTGCGCCGCATCCTGACCGACTACGGCTTCATCGGCCATCCCTTCCGCAAGGACTTCCCGGTGTCGGGTCATGTCGAGATGCGCTACGACGCGGAGCAAAAGCGCGTGATCTACCAGCCGGTCTCGATCGAGCCGCGCGAGATCACGCCGCGCGTGATCCGCGAAGACAACTACGGTGGCTTGCACTGATGGCCGAAATCAAGAACTACACCCTCAATTTCGGCCCCCAGCATCCGGCAGCGCATGGCGTGCTGCGGCTGGTGCTCGAGCTCGACGGCGAAGTCATCCAGCGCGCCGATCCGCACATCGGCCTCTTGCATCGCGCCACCGAGAAGCTGGCCGAGACGCGCACCTTCATCCAGTCGCTGCCCTACATGGACCGGCTCGACTACGTGTCGATGATGAGCAACGAGCACGCGTATTGCCTGGCCATCGAGCGGCTGATGGGCATCGACGTGCCCTTGCGCGCGCAATACATCCGCGTCATGTTCGCCGAGATCACCCGCCTGCTGAACCATCTGCTGTGGCTCGGTGCGCACGGGCTGGACTGCGGTGCGATGAACATGCTCATCTACTGCTTCCGCGAGCGCGAAGACCTGTTCGACATGTACGAGGCGGTGTCGGGCGCGCGCATGCACGCAGCCTATTTCCGCCCGGGCGGCGTCTATCGCGACCTGCCCGACGTGATGCCGCAGTACAAGGTCAGCAAGATCAAGAACGCCAAGGCGATCGCGCGGCTGAACGAGAACCGGCAGGGCTCGCTGCTCGACTTCATCGACGACTTCAGCAAGCGCTTCCCGGCCATGGTCGACGAGTACGAGACGCTGCTCACCGACAACCGGATCTGGAAGCAGCGCACGGTCGGCATCGGTGTGGTGCCGCCCGAACGGGCGCTGAACCTCGGCTTCACCGGGCCGATGCTGCGCGGCTCCGGCATTGCCTGGGACCTGCGCAAGAAGCAGCCCTACGACGTCTACGCCAAGATGGACTTCGACGTCCCGATCGGCGCCACCGGCGACTGCTATGACCGCTACCTGGTGCGCGTCGAGGAGATGCGCCAGGCCAACCGCATCATCCAGCAGTGCGCGGCCTGGCTGCGTGTCAATCCGGGTCCGGTGATCACCAGCAACCACAAGGTCGCGGCGCCGGCGCGCGAATCGATGAAGGCCAACATGGAGGAGCTGATCCACCATTTCAAGCTCTTCACCGAAGGCTTCCATGTGCCCGAGGGCGAGGCCTATGCCGCCGTCGAGCATCCCAAGGGCGAGTTCGGCATCTACCTGGTGAGCGATGGCGCGAACAAGCCCTACCGGCTGAAGATCCGCGCGCCGGGCTTCCCGCATCTGGCGGCGCTCGACGAGATGGCGCGCGGCCACATGATTGCCGACGCCGTGGCCGTGATCGGCACCATGGACATCGTGTTCGGCGAGATCGACCGATGAGCGAGTCAATGAATCCCGAGCCTTCTTCCATCCAGCCGCCGCTCTCGGCCGCCACCCTGGCGCTGTTCGATCGCGAGACCGCCAAGTACCCGAGCGCCGGTCGGCAGTCGGCCGTGATGGCCTGCCTCACGATCATCCAGAAGGACGAGGGCTACGTCAGCCTGCAACGCGAGCGCGAAGTCGCGGCCTACCTCGGCATCGCGCCGATCGCGGTGCACGAGGTCACGACCTTCTACAACATGTACAACCAGCGGCCGCTGGGCGCCTACAAGCTCAACGTCTGCACCAACCTGCCGTGCCAGTTGCGCGACGGCGTGACGGCGCTGGTCCACCTCGAGAAGAAGCTCGGCATCCGCATGGGCGAGACCACGCCGGACGGCATGTTCACCCTGCAACAGAGCGAATGCCTGGGTGCCTGCGCCGATTCGCCGGTGCTGCTGGTCAATGACCGCACCATGTGCAGCTTCATGTCCAACGAGAAGCTCGACCAGCTGATCGACGGCCTGCGCGCAGCCACGCCCAAGGGAGCTTGATGATGTCGCCCGAACAAGTGCTTTCGCAGTTCCAGGCCACCGGGGTCCAGACCTGCTTCCACGGCCGCCATATCGAGCCGCAGATCTATGCCGGCCTGGACGGCACCAACTGGCGCCTGGCCGACTACGAGGCGCGCGGCGGCTACCAGGCGCTGCGCAAGATCCTGAGCGAAGGGCTCACGCCCGACCAGGTGATCGCCGAAGTCAAGGGATCGGGCCTGCGCGGCCGCGGCGGCGCCGGTTTCCCGACCGGGCTCAAGTGGAGCTTCATGCCGCGCCAGTTCCCGGGGCAGAAATATCTGGTCTGCAATTCGGACGAAGGCGAGCCCGGCACCTGCAAGGATCGCGACATCCTGCACTACAACCCGCACATCGTCATCGAGGGCATGGCCATCGCCGCCTACGCGATGGGCATCAGCGTGGGCTACAACTACATCCACGGCGAGATCTTCCAGACCTACGAGCGCTTCGAAGAGGCGCTCGAGGAAGCGCGTGTCGCCGGCTACCTCGGCGATGCCATCCTGGGCAGCCAGTACAACTTCCAGCTGCATGCGGCGCATGGTTTCGGCGCCTACATCTGCGGCGAGGAAACCGCGCTGCTCGAATCGCTGGAAGGCAAGAAGGGCCAGCCGCGCTTCAAGCCGCCGTTCCCGGCCAGCTTCGGCGTCTACGGCAAGCCGACCACGATCAACAACACCGAGACCTTCGCCGCGGTGCCCTGGATCATCAACCACGGCGGCCCGGCCTACCTGGCCTGCGGCAAGCCGAACAACGGCGGCACCAAGATCTATTCGGTCAGCGGCGATGTCGAGCTGCCCGGCAACTACGAGGTGCCGATGGGCACGCCCTTCGCCAAGCTGCTCGAGCTCGCCGGCGGCGTGCGCAAGGGCCGCACCCTGAAGGCGGTGATTCCGGGCGGATCGTCGGCGCCGGTGCTGCCGGCTGACATCATGATGCAATGCACGATGGACTACGATTCGATCGCCAAGGCCGGCTCGATGCTGGGCTCGGGCGCGGTCATCGTGATGGACGACAGCCGCTCGATGGTCGAGTCGCTCAAGCGCCTGTCGTACTTCTACATGCATGAATCCTGCGGCCAGTGCACACCCTGCCGCGAGGGCACCGGCTGGCTCTGGCGCATGGTGGACCGCATCCACAACGGCAAGGGGCGGCCGTCCGACATGGACCTGCTGAACTCGGTCGCCGACAACATCATGGGCCGCACCATCTGCGCGCTGGGCGATGCCGCCGCGATGCCTGTGCGGGCCATGATCAAGCATTTCCGCCACGAGTTCGAGGCACTGATCCCGGGCTATGTTGCGCAGACGCCCGCCAAGGCCTGAGGCGCCGAGAAAAACATATGGTTGAAATCGAACTCGACGGCAAGAAGGTCGACATCGTCGAAGGCAGCATGATCATGCATGCGGCCGACAAGGCGGGCACCTACATTCCGCACTTCTGCTATCACAAGAAGCTCAGCATCGCGGCCAATTGCCGCATGTGCCTGGTCGACGTCGAGAAGGCGCCCAAGGCGATGCCGGCCTGCGCCACGCCGGTGACGCAGGGCATGATCGTCCGCACCAAGAGCGAGAAGGCCATCAAGGCCCAGCAGTCGGTGATGGAGTTCCTGCTCATCAACCATCCGCTCGATTGCCCGATCTGCGACCAGGGCGGCGAATGCCAGCTGCAGGACCTGGCGGTCGGCTACGGCGGTTCCTCCTCGCGCTACGAGGAAGAAAAGCGCGTGGTGTTCCACAAGGACGTCGGTCCGCTCATCAGCATGGAAGAGATGAGCCGCTGCATCCATTGCACGCGCTGCGTGCGCTTCGGCCAGGAAGTGGCCGGCGTGATGGA
>DASXKG010000116.1:0-3477 GCA_036496965.1 Variovorax sp. | reverse complement strand
CGAGCGCCTGGGCGTGCAGCCGGCGCTGCTGCGGCTGCAGGACGGCCGCGTGCATGCCGGCGACGATGCGGCGGCCTTCAGCCTCGGCATCGGCGAGCTGGTGGTGGGCGGCCGCACCGTGCTGCAGCTGGACACCGTGTCGCGTCCGAAGAACCCGGCCCACTACCGCATTGTCGGAACGTCGCAGCCGCGGGTCGACATTCCGGCCAAGCTGGCCGGCGAACTCGTCTTCGTGCATGACATGCGCCTGCCGGGCATGCTGCATGGGCGCGTCGTGCGGCCGCCCTATGCGGGCGCGGACCATGGCGAGTTCATCGGCGACACGCTCGAGTCGGTGGACGAATCGTCCATCGCGCACATCCCGGGCATCCGCGCGCTGGTCGTGATTCGCGACTTCGTCGGCATCGTCGCGGAGCAGGAGGAGCATGCCGAGCAGGCACTGCGCGAACTGCGCGTGTGCTGGAAGCCGTGGCCCGGCCTGGCGTCGCTGGACGATCTCGAAGGCGCCATTCGCGCCAATCCCGCGACGCAGCGCCTCTTGGTCGACGAGGGCGACGTCGATGCGGCGCTGGCCCTGGCCGAGGAAGCGATGCCGCGCACCTACCTGTGGCCCTACCAGATGCATGCCTCGATCGGGCCGTCGTGCGCAGTGGCGCATTGGCAACCCGAGGGCCCCGACGGCATCGCGCTCAAGGTGTGGGCCGGCTCGCAGAACCCGCATGTGCTGCGCGCCGACATCGCCCGGCTGATGGGGCTGCAGGACGTCCAGGTCGACGTGGTCCGCATGGAAGCCGCCGGCTGCTACGGCCGCAACGGCGCCGACGACGTGGCGGCCGATGCGGCGCTGCTCGCGCGCGCCGCCGGCGCGCCGGTGCGGGTGCAGCTCACGCGCGAGCAGGAGCACCTGTGGGAGCCCAAGGGCGCGGCACAGCTGATGCAGGTGCGGGGCGGCCTCGATGCGCAAGGCGAGGTCGCGGCCTACGACTTCGAGACCTCGTACCCGTCCAACGGCGCGCCCACGCTGGCGCTGCTGCTCACGCGCACCATCGAGCCCGTGGCCCAGGCCTTCGAGATGGGCGACCGCACCGCGCGCCCGCCCTATGCGTACGACAACCTGCGCGTCAAGGTCAACGACATGGCGCCGATCGTGCGCGCCTCCTGGCTGCGCGGCGTCTCGGCGCTGCCGAGTTCCTTCGCGCACGAATCCTATGTGGACGAACTGGCCACGGCCGCGGGCATCGATCCGGTCGCGTTCCGGCTGCGCCATCTGCCCGACGAGCGTGCCGCCGAGCTGGTGCGCGCGACCGCGAAGAAGGCCGGCTGGCGGGTGCGCAGCGGGCCGCAGGAGGATGCCGACGGCGATCATCCGTCCCGGCCGGCCGCCGCGCGCGTGGGCCCCGGCGGCGACATCCTGTTCGGCCAGGGCTTCGCCTATGCCCGCTACGTGCACAGCAAATGGCCGGGCTTCGGCGCCGCCTGGTCGGCCTGGGTGGCGGACGTGGAGGTCAACCGCAAGACCGGCGAGGTGCAGGTGCGCCGCGTGGTGGTCGGCCATGACGCGGGACTGCTGGTCAATCCGGCGGGCGTGGAGCACCAGATCCATGGCAACGTGATCCAGACCACCAGCCGGGCGTTGATGGAGCGGGTGCAGTTCGCGCCGCAGGCGGCGCCCTCGGCGGTGTCGCTGCCCGGCGTGCCGCCCTCCGGCGTGGTCGCGAATCGCGAATGGGGCAGTTACCCCATCATCAGCTTCCGCGAAGTGCCAGTGATCGAGGTGATGCATCTGCAGCGCCCCGGCGAGCCGCCGCTGGGCGCCGGGGAATCGTCGTCGGTGCCGGGCACGGCGGCGATCGCCAACGCCATCTTCGATGCCACCGGCGTGCGCTTCCGCGCGCCGCCGTTCACGCCGGAGGTGGTGCGAGCTGCATTGAATCCGCTGCCGCCGCCCACTGCGCAAGACAAGCAGGCGCGTGCTGATCGGAAGACCGCATCGTCACGGCCTGCCGTCGCCAAGCCGGACAAGCCGACGCTGACCTGGGGGCTGCTCGGCGGCATCGTTGCCGGTGCCGTCGGCGTCATGGCCGGCCTGCTCGGCTGGCGTTCCGTCATCGCGCCGGTCTCGCTCAGTGCGCCGGTCTTCAGCGAAGCCACCGTCGAGCGCGGCCGCATGCTGGCCGCGCTGGGCGATTGCGCGGTCTGCCACACCGCGCCGGGCGGGCATTCGAACGCCGGCGGGCGCGCGATGCAAACGCCCTTCGGCCGGATCTTCAGCACCAACCTCACGCCCGATGCCGAGACCGGGCTCGGGCGCTGGTCCTTCAGCGCCTTCCAGCGCGCGCTGCGCGAGGGCGTCTCGCGCGACGGCCATCACCTGTACCCGGCCTTTCCGTATACCGCCTTCGCCAAGACCAGCGACGACGACCTGCAGGCGCTCTATGCCTACTTCATGTCGCTGCCGCCGGTGCGCGCGCAGACCCCGGCAGCGGAACTGAAGTTTCCATTCGGCCTGCGGCCCCTGATGGCCGGATGGAATGCGCTGTTCCACGATCCGGCGCCGTACCGGCCGGTGGCGACGCAAAGTGCCGAGTGGAACCGTGGTGCCTACCTGGTGAACGGCCTCGGCCATTGCGGGGCCTGCCACACGCCGCGCAATGCGCTGGGTGCGGAGCAGGACGGTGCTGCCTTTCTGTCCGGCGCGATGGTCGATGGCTGGGAGGCGCCGGCATTGACTGCGCTGTCGGCTTCCGCGGTGCCTTGGAATGCCGACGCGCTCTACGACTACCTGCGCCGCGGCCATGCGCAGCACCACGGCAGCGCCGGCGGCCCGATGGCCGAGGTGGTGCGTGAACTCGCCGCGGTGCCCGATGCCGACATCCGTGCCATGGCGACCTACCTGGCCTCGCTGCAGCCCACCGTGGCGCCGCAGGCCGCTGCCGCCTCCGCGCAGCGAGCGCTCACAACCGCGGCCGCCGGCCAGGGTCGCCTGCTCGGCGCGGCGCAGCGCATGTTCGACAGCGCCTGCGCCGCCTGCCACCACGACGGCGACGGCCCGACGCTGATCGGCGTCAACACCCCGCTGGCATGGAGCAGCAAGCTCAGCAGCGACCGGCCCGACAACCTGCTGCGCACCATCCTCGACGGCGTGCGCGAGCCGGCCTCGCGCGACATCGGCTTCATGCCGGCTTTTCGCGATGCGCTCGACGACGCGCAGATTGCGGAGCTGGCGGGGTACATGCGCTCTCGCTTCGCGCCGCAGGAAGCGGCGTGGGCCGACCTGCCGCGCGAAGTGGCGCGCCTGCGGGCCGCGCCGCATTGAGCGCCGTCGCTTAGCATCGATGGCCGCTTCGCCTGGAGACGCAGAATGAATTCAATGCCCCCGATCGCCCAATCCCTGCCGCGCGACGCCGAACGTGCCACCTTGGTCGGCCGCCTCTGGCTGCCAGACCTCGGACCGACCCTGGTCGCGCTGCACGAGGG
>DASXKG010000115.1:0-6215 GCA_036496965.1 Variovorax sp. | reverse complement strand
TTTTCTATCGTCTGGATGTCCTGGCTCGACGCCTTGATGCGCGCGACTTGCTCGTGCAGGCTGTCCCTGACCATCTGGGGCAACTGTGGCGAGAGTTCTTCCAGAGCCTGCTCGACTTCCTTGAACAGGGCTTGGCGGCCCTTGGCGAAGGTGGCGCCGAATTCATACAGCAGCCCACGCAGGGCGTTGGTTTGCATGGTGCGCATCTTCATCAGGAGCTCGCGCTGGCGATGCAGCGTGAGCGTGGCTTGCTGGGCCGCGGTCTTGATGCCCACGAATCTCACGCCCGGCTGCTGCACGGCCAGCCAGATCGCGCGAGCATCGGTGGCATCGGTCTTGTTTCCTGAGACGAAGGGCCGCACTGCCTTGGCGTGCAGCAGGCGCACGCTGTGACCCAGCCCCGTCAATTCGCGCGCCCAGTGGTGGCCACCGCCGCAGGCTTCGATGGCGATGAGGCAGGGCTGACGACGGGCAAAGTGCTCCATGACCTTGGTGCGCTTGAGCTGCACGTTGACGACCTCGCCCGTGTCCATGTCCACCGTGTGCAGCTGAAAGACGTGCTTGGCAATGTCCAGCCCGACGACCTGCCGACCATTCATGGTGCCGATGATTTGTCCTGCATTCATGCCTGTATTACGATTCATGACGGACCCTCTGCGGTGTTTGTGAAGACCTTGGTCTATCACGCCTTGGGCACTTTGATGCCGTATCCAGCAGAGGGTCCACCCCGCCTTCGCTGGGCTTGATCTCTGCGAGCAACGACCGTCCTCGCCGCCTTCGGCGTCATCTCAACTCCAGTCTTCTGATTCCCCTTCGGGAGGGAGGCATCCATAGCATCTCCAGGAGGGTTATGGGGCGGGGTCGGCGATCCATCTCCCGACTGAAGTCAGTGGCGGAAAACCACCCATCGGATAGGTTATGCGAATTGGCGCATGAACGGACCGTGACTTGCTGGCGTACCCCTCGGTGCAGCATGCCCTGCTACTAATCTTGCCTGTTATTGTTGCAATTGATATTATCTGAGGCTTCGATCAACGAACCTGCGAAGCCTTCACATGGACAAGCTGAAGAATTTCGGCTTTCTGCTCAAGGACTTGAGCCAGCGCTACGTCGCTCGCTACGAGCAGCGCGCCAGCGCCATCTCGCTCACGCTGACGCAATGCAAGGCGCTGGCCGAGCTGCAGAAGAACGAGGGCATCAGCCAGGTCCGGCTCGCCGAACTGACCGGCGTCGAGCCCATGACGATGGTGCGCATCCTCGACCGCATGGAATCCGACCGGCTGATCGAGCGCCGCCCCGATCCGGACGACCGGCGCGCGCGCCGGCTCTATCTCACCGACAAGGGGCAGCCCCTGGTGGCCGAGGTCTGGCGCATGGCCGAGCTGACCCGCGCCGAACTGTTCACCGGCATCGGCCAGGAGGAGATCCAGGTCTTCATGCGCGTGCTCGAGCAGTTGCATGCCAACACCAGCCGTTTCGACAGTCATCCCTTGGCATCGGCGGGCGCCGAGCCGGACTCGAAGGCTGCCGCGGCGCGCGCGCCACGCTCCGCCGTGAACACATCCCGATGAGCAGCGACATGCAACCAGCGAAAGACCAGGGCACGGCGACGCCGGCAGCGCCCGGCGCAGCAGCGCCCTCTCCTTCCGCGCCGGGGCTGGGCCAGCGCGCCCGCTGGCCGCTGATGATCCTCGGCGTCGTCGTCGTCATCGGCGCGGCCCTGTACGCCTACCTCGCCGGCGGCCGCATCCAATCGACGGACGACGCCTATGTCGAAGCGGCCCGGGTCTCGATCAGCGCCAATGTGGCGGGCCGCGTCGTCGAGCTGGCCGTCAAGGACAACCAGCGGGTGCATGCCGGCGATCTGCTCTACAGGCTCGACGACGCGCCCTACCGCATCGCGGTCGAGGAGGCACAGGCCCAGTTGGCCAGCGCGCGCCTGCGCGTGGGCATGCTCAAGGCGAACTACCGCCAGCGCCAGGCCGAGCTGGCGTCGGCGCGAGACACGGTGGCCTTCTCGCAGACCGAGCTGGATCGCCAGAAGCGCCTGATCGCCTCCGGCATCGCCTCGCAAGCCCAGGTCGACCGGGCCTCGCACGCGCTGGACGAAGCGCGCGCACAGGTGGCCGGCGCGCAGCAGGAGATCGGCGCCGTGGTGGCGCAGCTGGACGGCAATCCCGCCATCGAGCCGGACCAGCATCCGGCCGTGAAGGAGGCGCAGGCAGCGCTCGACCGGGCGCAGCTCAATCTCTCCTACACCGTGGTGCGGGCGCCCAGCGACGGCATCGTGACCCGCGTGGAGGCGCTGCAAGTGGGCAGCTATGTCAATGCCTCGGTCCCGGTCTTCGCGCTGGTGTCCACCCATGACATGTGGCTGGAGGCCAATTTCAAGGAGGACCAGCTGGCGCACATGCGGGTCGGGCAGGCGGCCTCGGTCGAAATCGACAGCCTCCCGGGCAAGACCTTCAAGGGCAAGGTCCAGAGCCTGAGCCCCGGCACCGGCTCGCAGTTCTCCGTGCTGCCGCCGGAGAACGCCACCGGCAACTGGGTCAAGGTGGTGCAGCGGGTGCCGGTGCGCATCGAGCTCGACCAGCTCGACCCCGCCTATCCGCTGCATGCCGGGCTGAGTGCCAACGTCGACGTCGACACGCGCTTCCGGCGGCGCCTGTTCCGCGGGGGCGAAACGATCGACGAACCCAGCCTGGCCTCGAATTGAAATGAGCGCCGACGCTGTCGCGAGCCACCCCGCGACCGACGATTCCCATCGCCGGCTCATCACCCTGCTGGTGATGCTGGCCTCGATCATGCAGGCGCTCGACAACACGATCGCCAACGTGGCGCTGCCGCGCATCCAGGGATCGCTGTCCAGCACGCAGGACCAGATGACCTGGGTGCTGACCTCCTACATCGTGGCGGCGGCGATCATGACGCCGCTCAGCGGCTGGATGGCCGGGCAGTTCGGCCGCAAGCGCATCTTCGTGATCTCGATCTTCGGCTTCACGCTGGCATCGGCCTTCTGCGGGCTGGCGCAGACCCTGCCCGAAATCGTGATCGCGCGGCTGCTGCAGGGCCTGTGCGGCGCGGCGCTGATCCCGATGTCGCAGGCGGTGCTGCTGGACATCAACCCGCCGAAGAACCATGCCCGCGCGATGGGCATCTGGGTGATGGGCGTGACCATCGGCCCGATTCTCGGTCCGGCCCTGGGCGGCTGGCTGACCGAGAACTACAGCTGGCGCTGGGTCTTCTTCATCAACGTCCCGGTCGGCATCCTGTGCTTCTTCGGCATCCTGGCCTTCATGCACGAAACCGTGCGCCGCCGCTCGCGCTTCGACATCTTCGGCTTCGCGACGCTGAGCCTGGCGATCGGCGCCTTCCAGTTGATGCTCGACCGCGGCCAGACCCAGGACTGGTTCAATTCGATCGAGATCATGATCGAGGCGGCGCTGGCCGGCCTGGCGCTGTACCTGTTCGTGGTTCACATGCTGACCACGCGGGAGGCGCCGTTCGTCAGCCCCGCGCTCTTCAAGGACCGCAACTTCCTCACCGGCAACATCTTCATCTTCATCGTCGGCGTGGTGCTGTTCGCCACGCTGGCGCTTCTGCCACCGCTGTTGCAGGGGCTGATGAACTACCCGGTGGTGCTGACCGGACTGGTCACCGCGCCGCGCGGCATCGGCACGCTGCTGGCCATGGTGGTGGTCGGGCGGCTGATGGGACGCATCGATACGCGCTTCATCATTGCGGCGGGCTTCGGCATGACGGGCGCATCGCTCTGGCAGATGACGCGCTTCTCGCTCGAGATGGACAGCAGCAGCGTGGTCTGGTCCGGCCTGCTGCAGGGCTTCGGCACCGGTTTCGTCTACGTGCCGCTGGCGGCGATCTCCTTTGCCACCTTGTCGCCCGTCTTGCGCAACGAAGGCACCGCCCTCTTCAGCCTGGTGCGCAACCTCGGCAGCAGCATCGGCATCTCGGCGGTGACGACGCTCCTGACGCGCAACACGCAGCTCATGCATTCGCGGCTGGCCGAGCGGATCACGCCCTACGGGGATGCGCTGCTGGCGCCGGCGACGCAGTCACTGGGATCCGCCGACGGACTGGCCAAGCTGGACAGGCTGGTCAGCCAGCAGGCCGCAATGATCGCCTACAACAACGACTTCAAGCTGATGATGGTGCTGACCTTCTGCGCCGTCCCGCTCGTGGCGCTGCTGCGCCGCGCCAAGCCGTCCAAGGATGCAGAGCCGATGGTGATGGAATGACCAAGACCCTGCTTTGCTGGAAGACCCTGGCGTTGGCCGGTGCCGCCCTGGCGGCGGGCTGCACCATGGTCGGCCCCGACTTCCAGCGGCCCGCGCCGATGGCGGTGGACCGCTACACGGCGCAGCCGCTGGCGCTCGAATCCGCCGCGACCTCCGGCGACCAGCATGTGGCGCCGGGCCGGCCGGTCGAGACCGAATGGTGGAAGTCCTTTCACTCCGAGGCCTGCGACGCCATCGTGCAGCGTGCGCTGGCCGGCAACCGTACCCTGGTGGCTGCAGCGGCCTCGTTGGCCCAGGCCGAGGAGCTGGCCAATGCCCAGGCCGGCACGCTGGCGCCGCAGGTGGGCCTGGGCGCCAGCGTCGGCCGCCAGAAGCTCGGCGCCGCGTCGCTGGGCGACTTCAGCCTGCCGCCCTTCACCTACTTCTCGGTCGGGCCGACCGTCAGCTACGTCTTCGACTACACCGGCGCCGGCCGCCGTTCGGTCGAGGCGCAGCAGGCGCTGGCGGAATACCGCCGGCACCAGGTCGAGGGCGCGCGTCTCGCGGTGGTGGGCAACGCCTTGACGCAGGCCCTGCGCGCGGCTTCGTTGCGCACGCAGATCCAGACGGTGGAAGAACTGCTCGGGCGTGACCGCGAGAACCTGCGCCTGGTGCAGGTGGCCTTCGATGCAGGCTCGGTGGCGCGCCTGGACATCGTCAGCGCGCAAGCCCAGCTGGCCGCCGACCAGACGCTGCTGCCGCCCTTGCGTCAGCAGCTCAGCCTGGCGCAGCATGCACTGGCCATCCTCACCGGCAGCGCGCCGGCGCAGGCGGCACTGCCGGAATTCGACCTCGGCCAGGTCCGGTTGCCCACCACGCTGCCGCTCGACGTGCCGTCCGAACTGGCGCGGCGGCGGCCGGACATCCTGGCCGCGGAGGCGCAACTCCATGCCAGCACCGCGGCCGTGGGCGTCGCGGAAGGCAATCTCTATCCGCGCATCAACATCACGGCGTCCGCAGGGCTCCAATCCGGGCAGTTCCAGAACCTGTTCGAAAGTCAGAGCAGCGTGTTCGGCCTGGCTGCGGGGCTGACGGCACCGCTGTTCGACGGCGGCACGCTACGCGCCGAGCGTCGCGCCGCCATGGATGCCATGCACGCCGACGCGGCCAACTACGAGCAAACCGTGCTGCAGGCCTTCGGCCAGGTGGCCGACACGCTGCAGGCGCTCGAGCATGGCGGCGAGGAGCTGCAGGCGCGTAGCCGGGCACAGGATGCCGCACGCGACGACGTCGAGCTCACGCGGCGCAGCTACCAGGAAGGCAACGTGGGCGTGCTACAGGTGCTGGACGCGGAACGGCGCTACCAGCAGGCCCGCCTGGGCTACGTGCAGGCCCAGGGGCAGCGCTATATCGACACGGTGCAGCTCTACCTGGCGCTCGGCGGGGGCGTCCTGGGCTGAAGCGGCACCGTGGACCTCAAGGCTGCAGGCTGGCTTCCTACAATGTGTCCGACACCACCGGGGCAACAATCTCTCCATGGACGACCGCAGGACAGAGCTCAGGGGATTGGCCGCGCAGGCCTCACGCGCCGCCCGCGCCGCGCAGCAGGCTGTCGTCGGGGCCCATCAGGCCGTGGTTGCCGGAGCCGGAAGCGGGCCCAGCGCCCGGGAACTCGAGTCGGAGCGCATGCTGGTCGCACTGGAGCATCTGGCCTGGCAACGCTATTTCACCCACGTGTTCCGCGCGGCTTCGCGCAAACGCCCGGCAAGGGCCGCTCCGAAACAGCGCGGCGACGGATCACGCACATAGCGCAGGCGCAGCAGCAGCAGGTACGCCGTCTCGCGGGCCCTACTCCACCGTCACACTCTTGGCCAGGTTCCTGGGCTTGTCCACATCCGTCCCGCGCGCGCAGGCCGTGTGATAGGCCAGCAGCTGCAGCGGCACCACATGCAGGATCGGTGACAGCGCGCCGTAATGCTC
>DASXKG010000114.1:0-2594 GCA_036496965.1 Variovorax sp. | reverse complement strand
GGCGTTGAAGTTCGGGGCTGAGCAGTCTGGCCGGCCGTGCCGACGGCGCCCTACAGACGGCACCCAGCCGACGCGAGGATTGTGGACGTCGCCCCGGGAACCCACAAGGATGGATTGGGTCATCAACGGCGTGGCTATCGTGTCGTTCGGCGTCAAGCGTCAGTGCAACCGGCGGCAGACTGCCTCGTGCCGCACCATGCCATGCCCCGGACGGTTCCTCGATGCTGGTGGACTGTCGCGAACCGTCTCATTCAATGAACGGAACGCACACGATAGCGATGCTGACCCAGACGCCTAAGCTGAAGTTATCGACATTCGGAGGGATATCTGCGAGTTCGGCTATCTGTGGGACAGCACACTCTAGCAATCCGAGCCCTCAATCCGGCGTCACCGACACCCGGTCGCGGTACATCTCCCGCATCTTGGTCTTGAGGAACTTGCCGGTCGAGGTCTTGGGGATCGCGTCGATCCATTCGAAGTCGTCCGGCAGCTGGAAGCGAGCCAGCTTCGGCCGCATGAATTCGCGCAACTGCGCTGCATCGACCTCGGCGCCGGGCCGCCTGACCGCCACCACCAGCGGCCGCTCGCCCCACTTCGGGTGCTGGATCGCAACCACCGCGGCCTCGGCAATCGCCGGATGCCCCATGACGAGGTTCTCGAGTTCGACCGAGCCGATCCATTCGCCGCCCGACTTGATCATGTCCTTGCTGCGGTCCACCAGCCGCATGTAGCCCTCGGCGTCGATGGTGCCGATGTCGCCGGTGCGCAGCCAGCCGTCGTCAGTGAACTTGCCCGGGTCGTTCGGGGTGTCGTGGTAGCTGCCGGTAATCCAGGGGCCGCGCACCTGCACCTCGCCGGCGGACCTCCCGTCCCAGGGCCGCACGCTCTCGATGTCGTCGACGATGCGCATCTCGACCAGCGGCGTGGCCATGCCCTGCATCGCGCGGATGGCGTACTGTTGTTCCCTTGGCAGCGACAGATGGCCGGGCTTGACGATCGGAACGCTGGCCAAGGGCGATGTCTCGGTCATGCCCCAGCCCTGGATGATGTGCATGTCGAGCTTCGCGAAGTTGGAGATCATCGATTGCGGCACCGCCGCGCCACCGATCAGCATGCGCATGCCCTTGACCAGCCGGCGCTCGCGGGTCGGCTCGATGAGCGCCTGGTAGATCATCAGCCAGATGGTCGGCACGCCGAGGGCCATCGTGGCCTGGCCCTCCTCCATCAGGTCGAGCAGGTCCTCTGCGCCGAGATGCGGGCCGGGCAGGATCTGGCCGGCGCCGACCATCATGGCCGAGAAGGGAACGGCCCATGCATTGGCATGGAACATCGGCGTGACCATCAGCACATGGTCGCGCACCGACAGGGCGAACAGATCGGGAATGCAGCCGGTGATGGCGTGCAGCACCATCGAGCGGTGTGAATAGACCACGCCCTTGGGCCGGCCGGTGGTGCCGGAGGTGTAGCACATGCCGACCGCCTCGTTCTCGCTCTGCTGCGGGTACTGGTAGCCGCTGGCGTCGCCGGCGATGAAGTCCTCGTAGCTTTTCAGGCCGCTGGGCAGCGGCGCACCGCTGAAGGGCACGACGATCACCTCCGGCTGCCGCTTCAACAGCGGCGAGACGCGTTCCCAGATCGGCAGCAGGATGTCGTCGACGATCAGCACGCGGTCGCCGGCGCTGTCCATGATGTAGGCGATGTCGTCGGGCGACAGGCGCAGGTTCAGCGTGTGCAGCACCGCGCCCGCCGCCGGGATGCCGAAGTAGCACTCCAGGTGCCAAGCGTGGTTCCAGCTCAGAGTCGCCACCGGGTCGCCCTTCGAGATGTCGGCCTTGTCGCGCAACGCCTGTGCCAGTTGCCGGGCGCGCCGGCGGATCTCGGCGTAGCTGCGACGGTAGGTGGATTTGTCCGGCAGCCGGCCCAGCACGATCTGCTCGCCGAAGTAGGTTCCGGCTCGATCGAGGATCTGATTGGTGCTGAGCTGCACCGGCATCATGGTCGATTGCATGGCGTCCCTCTTTGCTTGTGGCGGCCCCCGTGGCGCCGCTCCGAGTCTTGCTCAGGATCGGCGCGCCGATGCCACGGGTGCGCCTAGGAGAAACCCTGCTGCTTCCCCAGCCCGTCATCAGCCGAACATCCGCTCGCTGAGCTCGCGCGCCAGCGTGTCGGGGTTCTGGTGCTTCATCGGCAGGCCCTCGAAGGCACCATCGATCAGCAGGTGGCTGAGGCCGTGCGCCAGGCTCCAGCCGGCGATGGCCAGATTGGCGCCGTGTTTCTTGTCGTGAGCGTTGGCGGCTGCCAGCACGAAGCCGAAGGCGCGTTGCGCCGCGGCTCTCAGCGCGGTGTGCTCGTCCTTGCTGGCCAGCAGCGGCCCGAACATCAGCCGAAACCGCGCGGGGTGCGCTCGCGCGCAGGCTACGTAAGCCTGCGCCACGCGCAGAAGTCGTTCGCGCGTGTCGGGCACCGCGACCGCCTCGGCCATCGCGTCGCCCAGCGTTTCAAATCCACGCTGGGCCACGGCGGCGAGCAGCTCGTTCAGGCTGGCGAAGTGGTGGTATGGCGCGCCGTGCGACACCCCGGCGGCCCTGGCCACG
>DASXKG010000113.1:0-3957 GCA_036496965.1 Variovorax sp. | reverse complement strand
GATGTGATTCGTCGGATGGCCAAGGACGGCGACCCCCACCCGCTTCGCCTCAGTGACGACGAGGACGACGTATGGGCCGCGCAGGCCTCCCCGGGGGATCGCATCCTGGGTTCGCCCAGATTCAGCCAGATGGTCGTGGGGACCCACGGCGAAATGACGATCATGAACACGATGCACCCCCTGCACTTCGTGAAGATCAAGCGTGCGCTCGCCGAATACCCGACGCGCGACCCGCTCAAGCGTTCGAAGGATCGACTTCAAGCCGACCTCGTCGAGCAACTGGTACAGACGCACATGTCGCAGTACGCGTCCGAACGAGTGGATGCACAAGGATCCGTCGGTGCCGAAACGAAGCCGCCAACCGGCTGACGTGTGCAGAGCCAGGCCTCGGGATCTCCGGCCGTTCTGTGCCGAGCCGGGCCGCCGTGAGGATCCCGCCCGTTTGCTCGCGCGCGCCGTACGCCATCGAGCGCCGTCGCTTAGCATCGGTGGCCGCTTCGCCTGGAGACGCTGAATGAATTCAATACCCCCGATCGCCCAATCCCTGCCGCGCGACGCCGAACGTGCCACCTTGGTCGGCCGGCTCTGGCTGCCCGACCTCGGACCGACCCTGGTTGCGCTGCACGAGGGCGGCCTGTACGACCTGTCGCGCGTCGCGCCGACGATGAGCCACCTGCTGGAACTCGACGACCCGGTGGGCGCCGTGCGCGCCGGCCTGCGCGACGATCGCGTCACGCGAGTGGCGTCGATCGAAGCGGCGCTGGCCAACAGCGACGAGGCGCAGCGCAACAGGCAGCATCCCTGGCTGCTGGCGCCCTGCGACCTGCAGGCGGTGAAGGCCAGCGGCGTGACCTTCGTCGCCAGCCTGCTCGAGCGGGTGATCGAGGAGCAGTCGCGCGGCGACGCCTCGAAGGCAGAGCAGATCCGCGCTGCGCTGGGCAGCGTGCTGGGCGACAACCTGGCCGGCATCGTGCCCGGCTCGCAGCAGGCGGCCCAGGTGAAGGAGGTGCTGATCGCCCAGGGCGCCTGGTCGCAGTACCTGGAGGTCGGCATCGGACCGGATGCGGAGATTTTCACCAAGGCGCCGGTGCTGGCCGCGGTGGGCACCGGCGCCGATGTCGGCATCCATTCCGGATCGGTCTGGAACAACCCCGAGCCCGAGGTCGTGCTGGCCGTCAACAGCCTGGGCCAGACGCTGGGCGCGGCGCTCGGCAACGACGTCAACCTGCGCGACTTCGAGGGCCGCAGCGCGCTGCTGCTGGGCAAGGCCAAGGACAACAACGCCTCCTGCGCCATCGGGCCCTTCATCCGGCTCTTTGACGCGCATTTCGGCATCGACGAGGTGCGTCGCATCAGCGTGGCGCTGCGCGTGGTCGGGCCGGAGGGCTTCACGCTGGACGGCGCCAGTTCGCTCGGCAAGATCAGCCGCGATCCGCTCGACCTGGTGGGCCAGGCGATCGGCCCGCACCATGCCTACCCGGACGGGTTGATGCTGTTCCTCGGCACCATGTTCGCGCCGACGCAGGACCGGCTCGGCCCGGGCCAGGGCTTCACGCACGTGGTGGGCGACCGGGTCACCATCTCGGCGCCCGAACTCGGCGCGCTGCACAACCGCGTCATGCATGCCGACCAGGCGGCGCGCTGGTCTTTTGGCATCGGCGCGCTGATGCGCAACCTGGCGGGGCGGGGGATTCTCTGAGCCTGATACACTGCCGCCGCCCCGGTGTGCGGGCGATGAAATGCAGCTGACAAAGACGCCCTCCGTGACGAGGGCGCGGAGACACCAGGATGATGAGCAAGAAAGCAGTTTCGATGGGCCGTATCGCCCTCTTCGGCATGGCCGCCATGGCGGCACTGGCGGGCGCAGCCCGGGCCGATGTCCTCGACGACGTCAAGGCGCATGGCGTGGTCAAGTGCGGAGTCACCCTCGCCGCGACCGGCTTCTCGGCCGAGGACAACACCGGCAAGCGCAAGGGCTTCGACATCGACCTGTGCAAGGCCATCGCCGCGGCCGCACTGGGCGACGCGAGCAAGATCGAACTGGTTCCGATGGACTTGAAGACGGCCTTCGCCGGCCTGCCCACGGGCGCGGTCGACGTGCTCACGCATCGCTTCACCTGGACCCAGAGCCGCGATGTGAGCGGCCTGAAATTCCCGAAGGTGATGTTCTACGACGGCCAGGGCTTCGCGGTCACCGTCAAGTCCAAGGCCAACAAGGTCGCCGATCTCAACAACGCGACGATCTGCACCGCCCAGGGCAGCACCTCCGAACTGATCGTGGCCGACTACTTCCGCGCCCACAAGCTCAAGTACAAGATCGTGACCTTCGCCTCGCAGGAGCAGGCCTGGGACGCCTTCGTGAGCAAGCGCTGCGACGCCGCCATCAACGACCGCTCCGGCCTGGCCGCGCGCCTGGCGGCGCTGCCCAACCGGGACGAGTTCAAGGTGCTGGCCGAGACCCTGTCCAACGAGCCGATCGGCCCCATCGTGGCGCAGGGCCAGCCGCGCTGGGAAGCCCTGGTGCGCTTCACGCTGAACGCGCTGGTGGCGGCCGAGGAATTCGGGATCACCCAGGACAACGTGGATGCGCAGCGCAGCTCGCAGAGCCCCGACGTGCAACGCCTGCTGGGCGTGACCGGTGACTTCGGCGTCAAGCTCGGCGTGAGCAACGACTGGGCCTACAACGCGATCAAGGCGGTGGGCAACTACGGCGATGTGTGGGAGCGCAATGTCGGTCCCAAGACGCCCCTGCGCCTGGAGCGCGGCCGCAATGCGCTGGTCGCCGACGGCGGCATCATGATGGCGATTCCGGTGCGCTGATGGCTTCGGGGCCGGCCGCCGCGGCCGCGAGCCCCGATCTCCGCATGACGGCAGCTTCCCGCCCGACGATGTCCCGCGCCATCCTGCGGGAACGCCTGCCCGGCTATGCCGGCCAGCTGGTGCTGCTGCTGCTCGTGGCCTGGCTGGTCTGGCGCGGCTGCGCCAACTTTCTCGGCAACCTGCATGCGCTCGGCGCGTCCAGCGGCTTCGGATTCCTGCACAGCGAAGCCGGGTTCGAAATTGCCCAGGCCCTGATTCCCTTCGGCCCGGGCTCCACCTATCTGGCCGCCATCGTCGTTGCCGCATTGAACACGCTGCTGGTGATTGCGCTGGGCGGCGTGCTGGCCACGCTGATCGCGCTGGCCGTCGCCTTCGGCCGGCTGAGTGCGCACCCGCTGATCCGCGGCGCCTCGACGGCCTATGTGGAAGTGTTCCGCAACATCCCGCTGCTGTTGCAGATCTTCTTCTGGTACTTCTCGGCGATCGCCTTGCTGCCCGGCGTGGGCGACAGCTTCGAGCTGGGCGCCGTGCTGCTGAACAACCGCGGCCTTTTTCTGCCGCGCCTGCTGATGAGCGGGACCGCCTGGCGCGCCCTGGTCGCCGTCTTGGTCGCGTTCGTCCTGTTGTTGCTGGCGGCGAGGCGCGCGCTTCGCTCCCGCGTCGGTGCCGGCGGATGGGTGCTGGTGGCGGGCCTGCTGCTGGTGCTGTGCCTGGCGCCGCTGGGGCTGCTGCACGATCAGTTCGGGCTGGATCGCCCGGTGGTCGAAGGCTTCAACGTCGGCGGCGGCTTCGCGTTGCTGCCCGAGCTGCTGGCCCTGACGCTCGGCCTGTCGATCTACAACGGCACTTTCCTGGCGGAAATTTTTCGCGCCGGCATTCTGTCCGTGCCGCGCGGGCAGTCCGAGGCTGCGGCCACCGTGGGCCTGACCGGGGTGCGCGCGGCCCTGCTGGTGATCCTGCCGCAGGCGTTGCGAGTCGCCCTGCCGCCGGCGGCGGGGCAGTACCAGACCCTCGCCAAGGCCTCGTCGCTGGCGGCCGCCATCGGCTATCCGGACATCATGCAGATCGTCGGCGGCACCACGCTGAGCCAGACCGGCCAGGCGCTGGAGGCGATGGCGCTGGTGGTGCTGCTGTATG
>DASXKG010000112.1:0-3365 GCA_036496965.1 Variovorax sp. | reverse complement strand
AGCGCCGGCGACGAGGCGCACAGGCCCAGGCAGAACACCGGCTCGAGCGTGAAATGGCCATCCCTCGACCGGCCATGCGCTTCGCAGCCCAGGCGCAGGCCGGCATGGGCGAGCAAGGCTTCCGCGCCCATCGACTGGCAGGCCTCGGCGCGGCAAACCTGAAGCAGGTGGCGCGCCGCGGGCTCGGCCCGGAAGTGGTGGTAGTAGGTCACCACGCCATGCACTTCGGCGCGGGAGAGATTGAGCGCCTCGGCAATGACCGGCACCGCGTCCGCCGGCACATGCCCCAGTGCATCCTGCACCTCGTGCAGGATGGGCAGCAGCGCGCCGGGCTCTTGCGCGCGCCGCGCCAGCACCTCGCGCAGCACGGCGTCGGGATCGACCGTCGGAGAAGAAGAACTGCCTGTCATCGTCATCATGGGAGCGGCGCATGGAAGCGCCTGCTTTTTTTCAATGGAAGAAGGTCGACACGCCGAGGAGCGTGCGATAGACACCCCAGGCGAGCGGGATCACCACGGCCGCCCAGGCCAGCCAGACCAACGCCACGGGCGTGTTCCCGTCGCTGACCGGGCCGCTGCCAACCTCGTTGGCGACCGCGCGGTCGTGGGCCAGACGCTGTTCTTCGGCAAGTTCGGCGTCCGTCATGAACCACTTGTCCGCCAGCGGCCGGACCAGCAGGTTGCACACCAGCCCGATGACCAGCATGCCCACCAGGATGTACATGGTCTGGTTGTAGACCTGTTCGCGCGGAATGCCAAGCCCCAGCTGGTATTCGCGCATGTAGTTCACGATCACCGGCCCGAGGATGCCGGCCGTGCCCCAGGCCGTCAGCAGCCGGCCATGGATGGCGCCGACCATCTGGGTGCCGAAGAGGTCGGCCAGGTATGCCGGCACGGTCGCGAAGCCGCCGCCGTACATCGACACGATGATGCAGCAGGCCCCGACGAAAAGCAGTGTGCTGCCAGCCGCGGCCGAGGACGGGATGCTGAAGTACAGCAGCCCGCCCAGCACGAAGAAGACCACGTAGGTCATCTTCCGGCCCAGCTTGTCGGACAGGCTGGCCCAGAAGAAGCGCCCGCCGATGTTGAACAGGCTCAGCAGCGCCGTGAAGCCCGCGGCGACGGCGGCGATCGCGCCGAGCTGGACCTTGTCGAGCTGGCCGTACTTGGCGGCGACCCCGACCAGGCTGCCGCCGAACACCTCCTGCAGCATCGGGCTGGCCATGCCGATCACGCCGATGCCGGCGCTGACGTTCATGCACAGCACCATCCAGACCAGCCAGAACTGCGGAATGCCCCAGACCTTCTTCACGTGCACGTGGCGCTGGGTGATCATGGCGTTGGCCGTGGGCGCCGGCGGCGTCCAGCCGGCGGGCTTCCAGCCGCTTGGCGGAATGCGGTAGCCCAGCGCGGCGCCCATCATGAAGACGAAGTACACACCGGCCAGAACCAGGAAAGTGGGTGCCACGCCGACGCTGCCGGCATCTGCGAAGCGTTTCATGAGCTCGTCCGCGAGCGGCGAGCCGATCATGGCGCCGCCTCCGAAGCCCATGATGGCCATGCCGGTCGCCATGCCGCGGCGGTCGGGGAACCACTTGATCAGGGCCGAGACCGGCGAGATGTAGCCCAAGCCCAGCCCGATGCCGCCGATGACGCCGGAACCCAGCCACAGCAGCCAGAGCTGATGGGTGTAGACGCCCAGGGCCGAGACCACCAGGCCGCCGCACCAGCACAACGCAGCCACCACGCCGGCCTTGCGCGGGCCGGCGCGCTCCAGCCAGCCGCCCCACAGCGCGGCCGAGAGGCCCAGAAGCACGAAGAAGAGCGTGTACATCCAGCCGAGGCTCGAGATGCGCCAGTCGCAGTTGGAGGCGAAGAGCTCGGCCAGCAGGCTCATGTCCTTGGGGCAGGCCCGTGAAGCGGTGATGCCGACGGCCTTCGACAGCGGCAGCCAGAACACCGAGAAACCGTAGGCCATCCCGATGCACAGGTGCATCGCCAACGCAGCCGGCGGGACCAGCCAGCGGTTGAAACCCGCGCCCGCGATGGTGCGCTCCTTGTCCAGCCAGCCGGGACTCGACCCCGAGTGCCCGTTGTTGCCATCCAGAACAGCCGACATGCTTGTCTCCTTGTTGTGATCGCACCGTGGGTGCGCGCGGAGTGTCGGCCAGATTCCGGGGGCGGGTCTAATTTATTCGGGGAATCAATTGATGCGATTCAAAAATCAGGGTTAACCAAGGGTGGCTTCGGAGGGCTCGGCAACACCGCTCGCGAGACCGCCCGCGTGGCGGGCGACCACGCCCAGCCAGGCCGGATCCTGGGCGAAGGCCAGCGCCGCCTCCAGCGTGCGCGAGGGCCGGTTGCCATCGTGCACCATGAACGCGATCGGCACCTCCACCGCGGGTTCGGTCAGCGGCAGCGCCTCGAGTTCGCGATAGCCATGCACGTCATCGACCAGGGCGCCCGGCATGACGCTCACCACCCGACCGGCGCGCACGCTGAGGGCCAGGGTCAGGACCGAATTGGTCTCGATCGCGGGCTTGGGATGGATGCCCACCTCGCCGAAGGCACGGTCCATGATCGTGCGGTTGTACATCTCGGGGCTCAGCATGCACAGCGGCAGCGCGGCCGCCTCCTTCCACGTGATCGGCGGCCCGATGCGCAGGCCTTCGCGGTCCGGCACGGCGGCCCGGCGCAGCAGGAAGTAGTGTTCGGTGTACTGCGGCACGACGCGCACCGGCGAGCGGTTGTCCTGCATGCGTTCCGGGTAGCCCAGACCCATGTCGAGCGCCAGGTTCTCGATGCCGGTCTCGAGCTCGACCGAACTCATGGAACGCACCGCCGGCGCGATGCCCGGATGCAGGTCGTGCAGCATGGCGGCGAAGCGCGCGGCGATCGGCATGGCGGTGGGCACCGCGCCGATCAGCAGGTTGCCGACCGGCGTGTTCTCGCGGCTGTGCAGGTCCTGCTGCAGCAGTTCGTATTCGCGCAGCATGGTGCGCCCGCTCACGAGGATGCGCTCGCCCTCTTCGGTGAAGCCCGCGAAGTTGCGGCCACGCTTGACGATCGAGGCGCCGAAGTTCTCCTCGAGGGCACGGATCGCATTCGACAGGGCCGGCTGCGTCACGCTGCAGGCCAGCGCGGCGCGGCCGAAATGCCGATGGTCGTCAAGGGCAACCAGGTACTTGAAGGAAACGAACAGGTTCATCGATCCTTTTGCGGGACGGGTCCAACGGGTGCCCGGACTCTACCCACTCGGCGCCGCGAATCGTCCCGGATTTCCCCGACCCTGGCAGCCCTTCCCCTCGAGTTGGGCGGCCAGAGTGTGAACAAGTCCCTAAAGCGACGAAAAGTCCGGCCGGCGCT
>DASXKG010000111.1:0-2049 GCA_036496965.1 Variovorax sp. | reverse complement strand
ATCGCCGCGCCGACAGTGGCCCAGCGCCAGCAGGAGCCGGACACGGTGTTGTAGGAGGGGACGCGGGTGGCCATCGGGGTCGGGCTCAGCGGGCCGGCACGCCCATGGTCAGGGTTCCGTCCCAGCGCACGCGCGACGACTCGGATTCAGCTGCCGATGCGGTGGCCGGGGCATTTTGCGCATTGCGCGTCAGGTGCACCTCGCGGGGGACGGCGCGGGCGTTGCTGCGTGCCTGCGTGAGCCATTGGGCCAGCGACGCGGCCGGCACGCCGCGCAGCGCGACCGTCAAGCCTTCGCCGGCGCCGGCGCCCTGCAGCTGGGCATTCGGCCCGAGGTTCTGGTGCACCGAGGCTTCGAGGCCGCGCAGTGCGTCGTCGCGGCTGGCCCGCGGCTGCGCCTGCAGGGCCTTGGCCTGATTGCGCAACTGGGTCATCTGCTGCAGCTGGGCGTCGAGCCGCGCATGCTCGGACGCCGAGACCGACAGCGTGTGCAGCGCCGGCGCCAGCGCGACCCACCACAGCAAGGCCAGCACCAGCAGCGCGGCCGCGCCGATGACGAGGCGCTGCTCGCGCGCACCCAGGTCCGGCCACCAGGCCTGCCAGCGCGCTTGGAGGAGATCGAGCCATTTCATCGCGCGCCTTCCTCCTGAACCAGCAGCAGGTCGCCCTCGCCGCGGGCGCTGTAGCCGCGCGAGGACAGCGCGGCCACCACGGCGCCCAGTTCGCTCGGCTGCAGGCCCAGGCCGCGCAGGCGGAGCTGGCCGGCGCTGAAGTCGATCACGGTCGGCACCCGGCCCTGCGGCAGGCTGGTGGCCAGCGCGCCGAGCATCGGCTCGAAGTCGGACGGTACGACCGCGCCGGTCGCCTGCTGCAGGCTGGCGACCTCGTGGGCCATCTGCGCTGGCGCGTCGAGCACCAGCTTCACCGACGGGAAGGTCTGGGTCAGGATGCTGCGCACCGCGGCCCGCCTGGTTTCGAGCGCGTTGCGGTCTTTCCAGGCCCAGGCGTTGAGCCCCCCGAGCTGCGCCAGCAGCAGCAGCGCGAGACCCCAGCGCGCCGCACGCCAGCGCCGCTCGTACCACAGCGTGCGCGCCACGGCGGCGACCTTCTTGCCGGCGCGCGCCCGACCGGTGGAGGCCAGGTCGAATTGCGCCAGGTCCCAGGCCGATCGGCTGGCCTGCATCCAGCGCGCTGCCGGCTTGACGATGGGCACCTGATAGCCCAGGACATGTTCGGCCAGTTCCGCCACGGCCGGCTCGGCCAGCGCCATGGTGCCGGGGGGCAGGGTGCCGGCCAGGGCGAGGCTGCCGCTGTCCAGCGGCAGCATGGCGACGCCGTCCGGCCCGCAGATCACGCACTGCGCGGTCTCGGGTTCGCCCAGCGCGAAGATCATCGAGGGGTCGCCGGCCGGCTGCGGCGCGAATTCCGGAATGATTCGCGTGACCCGCCGGCCGGCGCCTTCCAGCGCCACCACGGCGCTGCGCAGCCAGGCGCGGTTGCAGGCTGCCACCCACACCGGGATGCCGATCCGGGCCCCTGGCTCCAGCGCAAAGTGAAGGGATTCCGGCTCGTCGAGCAAGCGGTCCTCGAGCAGGCCGCTGAGCACCGAGCGCAGCCGCACGGCGCCGCTCATGCTGCCCTGCGGCAACGTGACCTGGTGCCAGGACAGCGCTGCCGCCGGCACCCCGAGGATGATCTCGTCGCTGCTGGGCAGCAGGGCGGCCGGCGCGCTGCCTTCGGAGCGCAGCTTGCGTGCGTCGCTCGACCAGAGCGCCCAGCCGAATTCCGCGGCCGGGCCGAGGGCGACGGGAACAGTGACGAGGAGCAGGGCCATGCGGTTCGAGAAAGGGGTCGCTATTGTAGAGGGGCCTTGGCAGACGCTACAGATTTGATAGCAGCTCCAACAGCTGCTGCGGAGGCTGCGCCTTTTTTTACCCCGATAGCGTGACGAAACCCGCAGCTTCAGGAGCCGGGGGGCGCCGACGTGGCGCCGGCGCCACGTTCGCGCCAGACGATGCGCACGTCGATGCCGTTGCGCTGCAGCAAGGAT
>DASXKG010000110.1:0-1667 GCA_036496965.1 Variovorax sp. | reverse complement strand
GAAGTACCTGCCGGACATCCTGGCGGGCACGCTCCTCACCATCGAGCTCGCCGTCCTGATCGTGATCAGTGGAATCCTGGCCGGGCTGCTGCTGGCGCTGGTGCGGGCGCTCGGCATCCGGCCGCTCAACTGGCTGATCATCTTCACCGTCGATCTGCTCCGCTCGCTGCCGCCGCTGGTGATCATCGTGCTGCTGTACTTCGGCCTGCCGTCGGCCGGCTGGTCGCCATCGGGCTTCATGTCGACCTGGCTGTCGCTCGCTTTGGTGCTGATGGCCTTCTCCGAGGAGATCTTCTGGGCCGGCATCACGTCGGTCCACAAGGGCCAGTGGGAAGCCGCGCGCTCGACCGGGCTCTCGTTCGGCCAGACCCTGATGAACGTCGTGCTGCCGCAGGCGCTGCGGCTCACGATCCCGCCGCTCACCAACCGCACCATCGCCATCACCAAGGGCACGGCGCTCGGCACCGTCGTCGCCGTCACCGAGATTTTAGGCGAGGCGAGCTCGGCCATGTCGAACTCCTACAATCCCTCGCCTTTGATGATGGGGGCCGCGGCCTACCTCGTGCTGTTCCTGCCGGTCGTGGTGGCGGCGCGCTGGGTCGAGACGAAGTTCGCGTGGAAGCGATGATCCAGACCTTCCTCAATCCCGAGATCATCGCCGCCGCCTGGCCGATCGTGCTGGCGGGCCTTCTGAACACCATCCTGCTGTCGCTGATCGTGGTGCCGCTCGGCCTGTTCGGCGGACTTTTCCTGGCGCTGCTCGCCACCGTGCGCCATCCGCTGGTGCGCTGGCCGCTGATGGCCTGGGTCGATTTCTTCCGCGCCTTTCCGCCCTTGGTGCTGCTGGTCCTGCTGTTCGCGGGCCTTCCGTTCGCCGGCCTGGAACTGGGCGGTTTCGCCTGCGTGGCCATCGCCTTCTTCCTCAACACCGGCGCCTATTACGGCGAGATCTTTCGCGCCGGCATCGATTCGGTTCCCGCGGGACAAGTCGAAGCCGCGCGCTCGACCGGGCTCAACCGCCTGCAGGCCATGGGCTACATCGTGCTGCCCCAGGCGGTGCGCAACGTGATGCCCGATCTTCTCTCCAACACGCTCGAGGTGGTGAAGCTCACCTCGCTCGGCAGCGTGGTCGCCGTGCCCGAGCTCCTCTACCAGGCGCGCCAGGCGCAGAGCCTGACCTACAACCCGACGCCCATCGTGGTGGCAGCCATCATCTATTTCCTGATGCTGTGGCCGCTGGTGCGCCTGTTGAGCCGACTGGAAAATCGCGCACTGGCGGGACGTCGTTAGGCGAGACTGCTCCTGCACACTGGCTGCAGGTCGCCTTGAACTCCGCGCGTCAATGCCCATCTCTCGGGTATCGCCGATCGGTGAGACTTTCTACCGACAGGCGAGCCGGTTGGTTTGATCGCCCGGCAGATCAGGCATGGCAGGCCATGGTCATCGTCGATTTCCTCGTCTCTCACGCGATCGTCATCGTCCTTGCGGGGTTGGTGCTGCTGGTGGCCGTCAAGAGCATCCGCATTGCCAACCAGTACGAGCGCGGCGTCGTCTTTCGCCTGGGCATATACCACCGCACGGCAGGGCCCGGCATCTATATCGTCTGGTTCCTCATCGAATGGCAGACCAAGCTCGACCTGCGCACGGTGACGGCCGCGGTCGAGCAG
>DASXKG010000109.1:0-11689 GCA_036496965.1 Variovorax sp. | reverse complement strand
TGCAGGCCATGCGGGCCCCAGTCGATGGCCATGCCCTTGGTCAGCATCTTCACCGCGCCCTTGCTGGCGGTGTAGGGCGCGATGCCGGGCCGGCCGAGCTCGCTTTGCACCGAGCAGATGTTGACGATCTTGCCGCGCCCGCGCGGGATCATGTGGCGCGCCACCGCCTGGCCGACCAGGAAGACGCTGTCGAGGTTGGTCTTCATCAGTTCGTGCCAGTGGGCTTCCTCGAACTGGTCCAGCGGTGCCCGGCGCTGCATGCCGGCGTTGTTGACCAGGATGTCGATGGCACCGATGGTCGTCTCGATCTCCTCGATGGCCTCGCGCACGGCCTCCCCGGAGGTGACGTCGAAGGCCGCCGTGAAGACCGTGGCGCCTTGCTCGCGCAGCTGCGCCCCGGCGGCCTCGAGCTTGTCGGCGTTGCGGGCATTGAGCACCACGCGGGCGCCGGCGCCGGCCAGTCCACGGGCTAGCGCGAAGCCGATGCCCGCGCTGGAGCCGGTGACGAGCGCCGTGCGGCCGCGCAGGTTGAAACTGTCGAGGACGGATGTCATGCGAGGGTCTCCATGGTCAAGCCTGGGTGGCTTCGGGATTGACCGCCGTGGGCGGCTTGCCCGCCTGCGGCCCGCAACCCAGCGCGGCGATCAGATTGTCGGCGCTCAGCTCGGCCATGGCCCTTCGGGTCTGCACCGAGGCGCTGCCGATGTGCGGCGTGAGGACCACGTTCGGCACCGCGAGCAGCGCCGGGTGGAGGCGCGGCTCGCCTTCGAAGACATCGAGCCCGGCCGCAGCGATGGTGCCGCTGCGCAGTGCGTCCGCCAGCGCCGCGTCGTCGACGATGCCGCCGCGGGCGATGTTGGTCAGGGTCGCGCTCGGCTTCATCTGCGCCAGCTCGCCTGCGCCGATGATGTGGTGCGACTGCGGCGAGTAGGGCACGACGAGGATGAGGTGGTCGGCTTGCCTCAGGAGGGTCGCCTTGTCGACGTAGTGCGCGCCCCAGGCGGCCTCGGTGCCGGCGGGCAGTCGGGTGCGGTTGTGGTAGATCACCTTCATGCCGAAGCCCGCAGCAGCGCGCCGCGCAATCGCCTGGCCGATCCGGCCCATGCCCAGGATGCCGAGCGTGGCGCCGTGCACCTCGCCGCCCACGAACATGTCGAAGATGCCGGGCTTCGTCCATTCGCCGCGCCGAAGAAAGCGCTCGGATTCCGAGATGCGCCGGGCCGTGGCCATCATCAACGCGAATGCGAAGTCGGCGGTCGTCTCGGTCAGCACGTCCGGCGTGTTGGTCACGACGATGCCGCGTGCGCTGCAGGCGGCCACGTCCACGTTGTTGTAGCCCACGCCGACATTGCAGACGGCGCGCAGTTCGGGGCAGGCATCGAGCAGGGCGGCGTCGATGCGTTCGGTGCCGGTGCTCATCACGCCTTGCTTGCCCTGCAGGCGGCGGCGCAGTTCTTCCGGACTCCAGAGGGTGTCGGACGGGTTGTCCTCGACGTCGAAGTATTCGCGCAGTCGCGCGGTGGTCTCGGCAAAGGTGGCGCGGGTGGCCAGGATGGAAGGGCGCATCGGGGTGTCACCGATTCAGTTGGGGCAGCGCGACTCGAGCGCGTCGATGAAGGAGCGATCCCATCGGCCCTCTTTCATCGCGCGCATGGTCTCGGCCTCGGCGGCCAGATGCGCACGGGCCTTGTCGATCAGCCATTCGGCGTCGGCAGGCGCGAAAGCCATCAAGCCGTCCTGGTCTCCCACCACGAGATCGCCTGGATGGACCACCATGCCGCCGACCGAGACCGGGACGTTGATTTCGGCCGGGCCGTCCTTGTAGGGTCCCCGGTGGGTGACGCCGCGCGCATAGACCGGGTAGTCGCGCGCACGGATTTCGGCCACGTCCCGGATGGCGCCGTCGAGCACCACGCCCGCCGTGCCGATGGAGGCGGCGTAAAACGACAGGATGCCGCCGATGACCGCATTCGACAGGTCGCCGTCGGCGTCGATCACGATCACATCGCCCGGTCGGCAGTACTCGAAGGCGCGCAGCAGGCCGAGGTTGTCGCCGCCGCGCGACCGGATCGTCAGCGCGGTGCCGGCCATCGTGCCCGGACCCGGCCGGTGATAGGGCTGCAGGCCGCTGCTCCCGATGTTGCGATGCATGTTGTCGCTCAATGCGGCGACGGGAATGTCGCGCAAGGCCGCGACGACCTTCGGGTCCGCCTGCGGCGCGGACGGGTTCTTCCGGATGCCCTTGAATTGCATGTCTGGTCCTTGCTTGGTAAGAGTGGCTGGCCGGCGGGTCGCTCAGCGCAGTTCGGCGACCGCGCGTGCAATGCGCGCGCAGCCTTCCGCGAGGTTCTCGATCGACGTCGCGATGGACAGGCGGAAATAGGGCGACAGGCCGTAGGCCGTACCCGCCACCATGGCCACGCCTTCGCTCTCGAGCAGGTACATCACGACGTCGCCATCCTCCCTGAGCACCTGGCCCGAGGGGGTCGTCTTGCCGATCAGGCCGCTGCAGTCGACGTAGAGATAGAAGGCCCCGTCCGGGCTCGCACAGCGCAGGTCCGGGATGGCGTTGATCAGCGCGAGCGTGCGGTCGCGGCGCTGCTTGTACACGGCCACGCTCTCCCTGACGAAGCCCTGGTCGCCATTCATCGCGGCCGCGGCCGCCGCCTGGCTCACCGAGCAGCAATTGCCCGCGGACTGCGACAGCAAGGTGTCCATGGCCTGGATCAGGTCGACCGGGCCCGCTGCGAAGCCGATGCGCCAGCCGGTCATGGCATAGGTCTTGGAGACGCCGTTGACGACCAGCGTGCGCTCGCGCAGCGAAGGCGCAACCGCCAGCAGATGCGGGGTGCTCTTGCCGTCGAAGCGAATGTGTTCGTAGATGTCGTCGGTCATGACCATGACCTGCGGATGACGGATCAGCACCTCGGCCAGCGCGCGGTATTCGTCCGCCGTGTAGCTGGCGCCTGTCGGGTTGCTCGGCGAGTTGATCAGCAGCCAGCGGGTTCGCGGCGTGATGGCCGCTTCGAGCTGGGCCGGCGTGAGCTTGAAGCCGTGTGCCTCCGGGCAGGCCACGGTCACCGGCTGGCCCTCGCAGGCCAGGACCATGTCGGGGTAGGACACCCAATACGGCGCCGGGACGATGACTTCGTCGCCCGGCTCGAGCGTGACGGCGAGCGCGTTGTAGATGGCGCTCTTGGCACCGTTGGTGGCGATGATCTCGTTCATCGCATAGTGCAGGCCATTCTCGCGCTCGAGCTTGGCGACGATCGCCTGGCGCAACTCGACGGTGCCCGCCATCAGGGTGTAGCGGGTGGCGCCCTTGTCCATGGCCGCGGCCGCGGCCTGGCGGATGTGGGCCGGCGTGTCGAAGTCGGGCTCGCCGACGACGAGATTGACGATCGACTTGCCCAGTCGGCGCAATTCGTTCGCGCGGTCGGCCGCCGAGGTGCTCGGCGAGGGCTTGATGCGCCGCACGCGGGCGGCAATTCGAGAAGTGGTCACATGTCTTCCTGGGTGGATTGCACGGACCGAACGGTACGCACATCGCCGGCCGTTGGAAAAGACAAGTTCGGTCTGGCCGGATAGGCGTTGCTTATGGTGCGGACGGATAGCGGTCTCGCCGGCGCGGTGCTAGGCTCGTTCAGGCTTGGCTTTTGCATCGGGACCGGGCATGAACCTTCGACGCCTCAAGTATTTCGTGAAGATCGTGGACGTCGGCAGCCTGACGCAGGCGGCCGAGCTGCTCTTCATCGCCCAGCCCGCGCTCAGCCAGCAGCTGGCGACCCTCGAAGGCGAGGTCCGCCAGCAGCTGCTGGTGCGAACCAAGCGCGGCGTGACGCCCACGGAGGCCGGCAAGGTGCTCTATCGGCACGCCCAGATCATCCTGCGCCAGTGCGACCAGGCGCAGGTCGACATGGTGGCCGCGGGCCAGGGCGTGTCCGGCCAGGTGTCGGTCGGGCTCGCCCCCGGAACGGCCGCGTCGGCCCTGGCCTTGCCGTTGTTGCGCACCGTTCGGGCGCGCCACCCCGGCATCCTGCTCTACCTGAACGAGAATTACGGCTCGACGCTGAGCGAGCTCATCATGAACGGCCGCATGGATCTGGCCGTCCTGTACGGGGACAAGGCGGTGCATGGGCTGAGCTTCATGCCGCTGCTCAAGGAGCCGCTGTTCCTGGTCGGTCCTGCTTCGGTGCCGGTGCCTGCGCAGCCGGTCAGGCTGGCCGATTTGCGCGACATGGAGCTCTTCCTGCCCCGGCCCTACAACGTGGTGCGCAAACTGGTGGATGCGGCCTTCACGCGCATCGGCATGGCGCCCCGCCTCGCGGCCGAGATCGAATCGGCCTTCACCCTGACGGCGGCCATCGCCGACGGCCTGGGAGCGACCATCCTGCCAGCTTCGATGGCGCGCGAAGTGGTGGCCTCGTGCGGCGCCTGGCAGTTCCAGATCGTCGATCCGGTGATCGAGGCGCCGCTGGCGCTTTGCCAGTCGGATCATCTGCCGTTGTCGGAGCCGGCCCAGGCGGTCAAGGAGATTCTGCTGGAGCTGGTCAGCGACCTGGCAAGCAGCGTCGCGGTGGCGGTCCAGCCGGAGCCGGCCGTCCTGTCATAAGCCGACCTTATCCCGGCAAAGCCAATCCGTCTTTGGCTTCCGGGCCGTGTCCCGCTACCTTTCATGCCAGCCGTCACGCGTTCGAGGAATGCGTCGGCCACCCAGGAGCCTTGGCTCGAGGACAGATCCGGCATGAATCAGGAACAGATCAAGTTGCTCATCGACGCCCTGGCGGCGTCCGACCTGTCCGAGCTGGAGTACATCGAGAACGGCTGCACGCTGAGGCTGGTGAAGAGCTCGGCTTTGCGCGAAGCCGCCACACCGAGGCAAGTGCCTGCGCCGACCCGGGCACAGGCGCCCGGCCTCGGCGCGCCGACGAAGATCGGATCGGTGGCCCTGGTCGCGCCGCGGGCCGAATGCCTGGCGCCTCTGTACGGTGTGGTCCACCTGCATCCGTCGCCCGGGGAGCCGGCGTTCGTCGCGCCCGGCCAGCGCGTCACCTGCGGCCAGACCTTGTGCGTCATCGAGGCGATGAAGGTGTTCAACGAGGTCCGCGCCGACGCGGACGCGCTCGTGCAATCCGTCCTCGTGCAGTCCGGCGAAGAGGTCGAAGCCGGCCAGCCGCTCTTCGTCTTCGGTTGAGGAGGACCGGCCATGTTCGATACCGTGCTGATCGCCAACCGCGGGGAGATTGCCTTGCGCATCCAGCGCGCCTGCCGCGGCCTGGGCCTGCGCACCGTCGCCGTGCATTCCGAAGCCGACAGCGAGGCGGTCTACGTGAAGCAGGCGGACCAGGCGCTGTGCATCGGGCCGGCGAGCCCCGGCCTGAGCTACCTGAACCAGTCGGCCATCTTGTTCGCGGCCGAGGTCAGCGGCGCGCAGGCGGTGCACCCGGGCTACGGCTTCCTGTCCGAAAACGCCGGCTTCGCCGAGCGCGTGGAGCAGGCCGGCTTGCGCTTCATCGGTCCGAGCGCCGCCTGCATCCGCACCATGGGCGACAAGGTCGCGGCCAAGCGCGCGATGCGGCGAGCCGGTGTGCCCTGCGTGCCGGGACCGGACCAGGGCATGCCCGAGGATCCGGCCGCGGTCCGGGCGCTGGCCGCCGAGGTCGGCTATCCCGTCATCGTCAAGGCGGCGGGCGGCGGCGGCGGCCGTGGCATGCGCGTGGTGCAGGACGAGGGCTCGCTGCTCGATGCCATCACGCTGACCCGCGAGGAAGCACGCCGCGCCTTCGGCAACCCGGAGGTCTACATCGAGAAATTCCTGCTCCATCCGCGCCATGTCGAGATCCAGGTGCTGGCCGACAGCCACGGCGGCGCGATCTGGCTCGGCAGCCGCGACTGCTCGCTGCAGCGGCGCCACCAGAAGGTCATCGAGGAAGCCCCGGCGCCCGGGATCGACGAAGCCCTGATCTCCGAGGTCGGGGAGCGCTGCGCCGCCGCCTGCCGGCAGATCGGCTACTGCGGTGTGGGCACCTTCGAGTTCCTCTATGAAAAAGGCGCCTTCTATTTCATCGAGATGAACACCCGCCTGCAGGTGGAGCATCCGGTGACCGAGATGACCACCGGCATCGACATCGTCCAGCAGCAGCTTCGCGTCGCCCGCGGCGAGCGCTTGGCCATCGCGCAGGGCGATGTCGTTTGCTCGGGGCATTCGATCGAATGCCGCATCAACGCCGAGGATTCGCTCAGCTTTGCACCGTCGCCCGGCCGCATCACCGGCTGGCAGCTGCCCGGCGGCTTCGGCGTGCGGGTCGATTCGCATGCCAGCGCGGGCTATCGCGTACCACCCTACTACGACTCGATGATTGCCAAGCTGATCGTTCACGGAGGCTCGCGCCCCGACGCCCTTGACCGGATGCGGCTGGCGCTGGCCGAGATGCGCGTCGACGGCATCTCGACCAATCTGCCGCTGCATCGCGAACTGCTCGGCGACGCGGGCTTCGCCGTCGGCGGCGTCGACATCCACCACCTCGAACGCTGGCTGCAGCAAAGGAGCGCCGCATGAGTCGCCTGGCCGCTCCGAAGGCGAATCGCGAAGCGCTGCCGCGCGAAGCTGATCCGATGAACAAGACGGATCCGGTCCTGAGCCTCCTGGGCACCAGCGCGCTTCTCTTCGAGGCGCCCGGCGATATGGACCTTCGCTCGCAGCAGCGCATCTGGGCGCTGGCGCAAGAGGCGGGCGACTGGCCGGAGGTGCGCGAGGCCGTGCCCGGCATGAACAACCTCATGCTGAGCTTCGGGCGCCCGCCGCGCAGCCTGGACGCACTGCAGGCACGCCTGTGCGCTGCCTGGGAAGCGGCGACGCCGCTGTCGCGCGAGGGCCGGGTGGTCGAACTCCCGGTCGTCTACGGCGGGCCGGGCGGGCCGCACATGGCGGATGTCGTCGCGCACACGGGCCTGGCCATCGAACAGATCGTCGAGCTGCACAGCACGCCGCTCTATCCGGTCTACGCGCTCGGCAGCCACCCGGGCTATTGCTACCTCGGCGGAATGGACCCTCGCATCGCCACCCCGCGGCGCAAGGTTCCGGTGCTGAGCATCCCCGCCGGTGCGGTGTCGATCGGCGGCGCGCAGACGGGCGTTTCCGCATCGGCCGGACCCAGCGGCTGGAACACCATCGGTTCCACGTCGATGTCCTTCTTCGACCCGGCGCGGGATCCGCCGGCGGCGCTTCGGCCGGGCGACCTGATCCGCTTCCGCGTGGAGGGCATCGCCCGATGATCGAAATCCTTTCCAACGCCGCGCTGGCGACCGTGCAGGACCTCGGCCGAACGGGCAGCCTGCGCTGGGGCGTGGGCACCGCCGGCGTCATGGACAACCTGGCCTTGGCGGCGGGCAACCTGATGCTCGGCAATGAACCCGGTGCCGCCGGCATCGAGATTCCCATCTTTCCCTGGAAGATCCGTTTCGACGTCGACTGCGCCTTCGCGCTCACCGGCGCCGACTGCGCCGCGCAGCTGGACGCGCTGCCGCTGCTGCCCTGGTGGAGCCACCAGGCGCGGGCAGGGCAGGTGTTGACGCTCGGGCTGCCCCAGGGCGCGCCGCGTGCGAGCCGAGCGGTGCTGTGTCTTGCCGGCGGCGTGGACGTGCCGATGGTGCTGGGCTCGCGCAGCACGCAGTTGCGCGGCGCCTTCGGCGGCCGCGAAGGCAGGGCGCTGCAGAAGGGCGACGTGCTGCGCGCCGGTGCGGCCGATCGCCCACGCCGCACCGGATTCGGGCTGGTCCCGCCGGCGATCGCCATGCCGCTGGAGATCGACGGCGTCACGGCCCTGCGCGTGCTGCCCGCGGCCGAGTACCTGGGCTTCGAGCCGGCCTCGCGCGCCGCCTTCTGGAACAGCGAGTGGAAGATCACCCCGCAAAGCGATCGCTACGGGTATCGGCTCGCGGGCGAAGCGCTTCGGCCGTCTGCGCCGATGGAGCTGAGATCGCACGGCATCGTGCCCGGCGTGATCCAGGTGCCGCACAACGGCCAGCCGATCATCCAGATGCGCGATGCCCAGCCCTCCGGAGGCTACCCGAAGGTGGGCACGGTCATCGAGGCCGACCTGTGGCGGCTCGGACAGGCGCCGATCGGCGCTCGCGTGCGCTTCGTCGAAGTCGACTGGGACCAGGCCGTCGCCGCCCTGGAAGAGAACGAGGCCTGGCTGCGCAAGGTGGAGCGGATGGTCGACCTGCATTGCACTGCGCCGGGCGGTCCGACATGAAGAAGACGCCGGCAGAGATCCAGCAGATCGCCCGGTGGATAGCCGCCGCCGATCTCGGGCTGCTCGTGCTGAGCACGCCGGACGAAGTGATACGCCTGGGCCGCGATGGTCCGTCCGGCGAGCCGTCTGCGGAGCGCGCAGCCGGGCCATCCGGTGCGGCCGTGCGCGCTGCCTCGGTCGGCGTGTTCCTGTTGCGCCATCCGGGCCGCACGGTGCCATTGCCCGGCGCCGGCGAGCGCGTCGCGGCGGGCCAGCCGATCGGATTGCTGCAGATCGGACCCTTGCTGCTGCCGGTGGCTGCGCCTGGCGACGGCGAGGTGATCGGCGTGCGCGCTCCCGATGGCGTTGCGGTGGGCTTCGGCGCAGCGCTGTTCGACTTCCAGGCTCTTTGAAACGGACGCATCGACATGGACATGGACTTGAACGCCGATCTCGGCGAGGGCTTCGGGCCCTGGCGCATGGGCGACGACGACGCCTTGCTCGGCATCGTTTCCTCGGCCAACGTGGCCTGCGGTTTTCATGCGGGCGACCCGGTCATCATGGATCGAACGGTGCGCACGGCGCTGGCTCACGGC
Organism: Variovorax sp.; assembly: GCA_036496965.1. Classification (GTDB taxonomy): domain Bacteria; phylum Pseudomonadota; class Gammaproteobacteria; order Burkholderiales; family Burkholderiaceae_C; genus Variovorax. Next base: position 2,856 of record DASXKG010000109.1, on the reverse strand, counting down.
GTGGACGTCGGCGCGCATGTCGGGTTTCCCGATCTGCTGGGGTTCGGCCGCCGCCAGATGCAGGTCGACCCCGCGGAGATGGCCTGCTACCTTCGCTACCAGCTCGGCGCGCTGGCGGGCATGGCACGCGCAGCCGGGCACCGGATGACGCACATGAGTTTCCATGGCGCGCTCGGCAACATGGCCGCAGCGGATGCCGCGCTGGCCTACCCCTTGCTGCGCGCGGTGGCCGAGTTCGACCCCACGCTGATCGTCAGTTCCTCGGCCAGCCGTGCGATCGAGGCGTCCGCCGAGCGTTGCGGACTGCGCGTGCGGACCACCTTTCTTGCGGACCGCGCATGCGATGAAGACGGGCTGCTGATTCCACGCAAGCTGCCGAACGCCGTCATCCACGAGCCGGAGACCGTTCTGGCGCGCGTGCGGCAGTTGCTCGAGGACGGCACGGTGACGACCTACGACGGCCGGAAGATCGGCATGCGGGTGCACTCGATCCTGCTGCACGGAGACACGCCGGGCGCCGTGTCGCTGGCGCGTGCCGTGCGCGAGGTGGTCGAAGCCCAGGGCCGCATCGTCCCCATCTCGCGCCAGCAGGTCGAATGAATGATTCACCTGGACCGGCACGAAGGTGGTGCGACATAAGAGTGCCTTATCGCCACACAGACAAACCGTCTTGGCGTCCCGACAGCGTCATCGATACAGTGAATTCACCGCAGCCCTGGCCGCACAGAAAGCAGACAAATGCCCTTCTCCGACTACAAGACAGCCCTCGTGACGGGAGCCTCGTCCGGCATCGGCGCCGCGGTGGTCGAACGCCTTCGCCACGAGGGCCTTCAGGTCCACGCGCTGGCGCGCAGCGCCGGCAAGCTGGCCGAGCTGGCTGAGCGCACCGGCTGCGTGCCGCATGCGATCGACGTCGGCGATCTCCCGTCCGTCACCAGGCTGACGCAGGAGATCCCGTTCGATGTGCTGGTCAACAACGCCGGCGTCGATCGGCCCGGCTCCATCCTGCAGGCCGACGCCGAAGGCATCGACCTGCTCGTCGACGTGAACCTGCGGGCCGTGCTGCACCTGTGCCGGCTGGTGGTGCCCGGCATGGCGGCGCGCGACCGCGGCCACGTGGTCAACATCAGCTCGATCGCCGCCGCCTACAACTTCGGCGGCAACAGCACCTACCACGCGACCAAGGCCGGGGTGAGCATGCTGTCGAGCCAGCTGCGCATCGATGTCTTCGGCAAGCGCGTGCGTGTCACCGAGATCTGTCCGGGGCGCGTGGCAACGGACATCTTCGCGCACGTGCATGGGGATTCGGAGGAAACCCGCAAGCGCTTCGTCGAAGGCTTCGAGCTGCCCGAGGCCAGCGACATCGCGAATGCGATCGCCTTCGCCATCGCGGCGCCGGTGGCGGTCAACGTGGGGTACATGGAGATCACGCCGACGCTGCAGGTGCCGGGCGGGTTGTCGACGGCGCGACCGGAAGCGCCCCAGGCCTGAGCAGCCGCAGCGCGCACAGGATCCGCCATGAAGGACTTCGATCTGCTCGCCATCCTGCTGAACCCGGAGTTCGGCGGCATGCTGCTGCACGGCGTTGCCCTGACCCTTCAGATCGCGGCCGGCTCCTGGCTGCTCGCGATGGCCATCGCGGTCGTGCTGCTGGTCGTCAGGCTCACCGGCAACCCGGTGGCGGAGCGCGGGGTGGCCGCCTATGTCTCCTACCACCGCAACGTTCCCACGCTGGTGCAGCTCATGCTCTGGTACTTCGGGATCTTCAGCCTGCTGCCGGACGCGGTCCAGGGCTGGCTGTCCGACCACAACGCGGAGACTCTGCTGTCCATCCTGGCGCTCGGCCTGTGCCAGGCCGCCTACTTCAGCGAGGACATGCGTTCGGGCCTGCGCTCGATCCCGGCAGGCCAGGCCGAGGCGGCGCGCGCACTCGGCCACGGCTATGTCGGCGCCATGCGACATGTCCTGCTGCCGCAGGCGATCCGCAACGCGGTTCCTGCGCTCGTCAACCACAGCGTTTCGCTCTTCAAGAACAGCAGCCTGGCGATGGCGATCGGCGTGGCCGAGCTCACCCATGCGGTCAAGGAGATCGAGAGCCAGAGCTTTCGCACCTTCGAGGCCTACAGCGTGGCGACCTTGCTGTACCTCTTCTTCTCGCTGCTCATCATGGCCTTGGGGGCCTGGGTCGCACGTCGTTATCGCGTCGCCGCAGCGAGGTAAGACATGTTCGGCATCTTCGAGATCCTTCGCGACAACTGGCTGCTGCTGCTGGTCGGCCAGTATCCGAGCGGACCGCTCGGAGGCATCGCCGCCACGCTGATCCTGTCGCTGCTCGGCATCCTGCTCGCCTTTCCGCTGTCGGTGCTGCTCGCGCTGGCGCGCTTGTCGCCCTGGAGGGCCCTGCGCGCGCCGGCCACGGTACTGGTCTATGTCGTGCGCGGCGTCCCGCTCCTGATGATCATCCTGTGGGTCTACTTCCTGCTGCCGATCCTGACCGGGCGCGAGATCTCGGGCTTTTCCACCATGCTGTGCACGCTGGTGATCTATGAAGGCGCCTATCTGTCGGAGGTGGTGCGCGCGGGGATCCTGTCCCTGCCCAAGGGCCAGACCGAGGCGGCACGCGCACTCGGCCACGGCTACCTGGGAACCATGTGGCACGTGGTGCTGCCGCAGGCGCTCTACAACATGCTGCCGAGCATGCTGAGCCATTTCATCTCCACCATCAAAGAGACCACGCTCGGCTACGTCATCAATGTCCAGGAACTGACTTTCGCGGCGAACCAGATCAACAACCAGTTGCTGACCAAGCCCTTCCAGGTGTTCTTCATCCTGGCGATGACCTACTACGTCGTCTGC
>DASXKG010000108.1:0-5244 GCA_036496965.1 Variovorax sp. | reverse complement strand
CATCGAATCGGCCGTGAACTTGTCGATGCCGCGCAGCAAGGTCACCGGCTGGTCGGATTTGACGCGCTGGCTGTCGACGAAGGCGTGCAGGAATTCACCCCTGAACTCGAGCCGGGGCAGCACGGTCCCGTTGGGCAGCGTGGCCGGATCGCGGATCACGATGGCATCGCCGAAGAGCTGGACCTCGCTGCCGTCGCCGTTGGAGAGTCCCCGCTTGGCCGTGCCGTGGGTGATCAGCCCGAGGTCCGAAATGGAGCGCCATCGGACCTGGTCGATCTCCAGCGTGTCGGTGTCCGGATAGTGGCGGCCTTCCTTGCCGAAGAGTTCGCTGCGCAGGTCGCCGTTGGGCAGGAAGTTGCGCACCGAGAAGCCACGCATGAAGTAGTCGGGCTGGTGGCTCGGCGCTTCCTTCGGCGCAGGGCCGAGGATGGCCGGCGCGTTGCGCACCAGCCAGTAGGTGCCCAGCGCGAGCACCGCGGTCAGGAAGATGGGGAGATAGATCGTCAGGCGGTCCAAGCGCTCGCGTACCCGAGACCAGACGGATGTCATTCGGGCACACCCCGCGCACGATCGAGCAGGCGCCGATAGTGACCGCCGGCCGTGAGCAGCAGGTCGCAGAATTCGCGCGCCGCGCCTTCGCCGCCACGAGCCTGCGTGACGTAGCGGACCGCCCTGCGCACCTCGGCATGGGCATTGGCCGGCGCGGCGGCGAAGCCGACCCGCTGCAGCACCGGCAGGTCGGGCCAGTCGTCGCCGATGGCGGCGGCCTCGACCCAGCCGAAGCCCAACTGCTCGAGCATGGCCTGCGCCGCCGGCAGCTTGTCCTCGGTGCCGTAGCGCACATGCTCGATACCGAGCGCCTCCAGCCGCACCCTCAGCGGCTTGGAGTCGCGCCCGGTGATCACCGCCGGGGTGATGCCCGCCGTGCGCAGCAGCTTGAGGCCGTAGCCGTCGAGGATGCTGAATCGCTTGAGCGTTTCGCCGCCCTCGCTGAAATAGACGCCGCCATCGGTCAGCACCCCGTCGACGTCGAAGAACGCCAGCCGGATGTCCTGGGCGGCCAGCAAGATCTCGGCCGCGAACGGAAGGCTCATCAGATCACCTTTGCCCGCATCAGATCGTGGGTGTTGAGCGCGCCGATCAGCCGGCCTTCGGCATCCACCACGAACAGGCGGGTGATGCCGTGCTGCTCCATCAGTTCGGCGGCTTCCACGGCCAGCGCGTCGGCGCGCACCGTGCGCGGTGCCAGGTGCATCACCCGGGCCGCGCTGATCGTGCGCAGGTCGGCCCCGGCCTCGACCAGGCGGCGCAGGTCGCCGTCGGTGAAGATGCCGGCCGCGCGGCCGTCAGCTTCGACCACCGCCGCGGCGCCGAAGCCGTGGTTGCTCATGGCCCGCATCAGTTCGCTGACGTTGGCATCGGGTGCCACGCGCGGCACATGGTCGCCGGTGCGCATGACGTCGCTGACATGCGTCAGCAGCTTGCGGCCGAGCGCCCCGCCCGGATGGGAACGGGCGAAGTCCTCGGCACCGAAGCCGCGCGCATCGAGCAGCGTCACGGCCAAGGCATCGCCCAGCGCCATCTGCGCCGTGGTGCTCGCCGTTGGGGCGAGGTTGAGCGGACAGGCTTCCTTGTCGACGCCGCTGTCCAGCACGATGTCGGCATGCAGCGCCAGCGTGGAGTCGGCGCGGCCGGTCATCGCGATCAGCGGCACGCCCTGGCGCTTGACGACCGGCAGGATGGTGATGAGTTCCTCGACCTCGCCGCTGTTCGAGATGGCCAGCACCAGGTCGACCGCCTTGATCATGCCGAGGTCGCCGTGGCTGGCCTCGGCCGGATGCACGAACATGGCCGGTGTGCCGGTCGAAGCCAGCGTGGCGGCGATCTTGCGGCCCACGTGGCCGCTCTTGCCCATGCCCATGACCACCACCCGTCCGCGCACCTCGAGGATCTTGCGCACCGCGTCGACGAAGCTGGGGCCGACGCGGCGCTTGAGGCCCTGCACCGCCTCGGCCTCGATGTCGAAGGTCAGGCGCGCGCGCACAAGCATCGCCTCGGGGTCGGTGGCGGGCAGGGGCACGGGCGATTCTGGGCGGGAACTCATTGCGGGATTTTATCGGTCCGGCCCGCGCGACATTCAGTAGCATCCGGCCATGTCCTCGCTCGATCTCACGTTGATGTTCCTGCTGGCCGCGGTCATCGGCGTGGTGGTCTGCCGTCTGCTGCGGCTGCCGCCGATGCTGGGCTACCTGTCCGCCGGTATCCTGATCGGCCCGCATGCGCTGGCGCTGGCCCAGAATTCGGAGGGCATCCGGCATCTGGGCGAGTTCGGCGTGGTGTTCCTGATGTTCGTGATCGGGCTGGAGTTCAACCTGCCCAAGCTGCGCGCGATGCGCAACCACGTGTTCGGGCTCGGGTTGCTGCAAGTGATGCTGACGATCGCGATCGCCACCGCCGGCGCCCTGTTGATCTCGTCGCGCCTGCCCGCTGCGTGGCGGCTGGACTGGCAGGCCGCGCTGGTGTTCGCGGGTGCGCTCACGATGAGCAGCACCGCCATCGTCGTCAAGCTGATGGCCGAACGGCTCGAGCTCGACAGCGAGCACGGCAAGCGCGTGATGGGCGTCCTGCTGTTCCAGGACCTGGCGGTGGTGCCGCTGCTGGTGCTGATCCCGGCCCTAGGCGCGCCGCCCGAAGCGCTGCTGAAGGCACTCGGCTTCGCCTCGCTCAAGGCCACCTTCCTCATTGCCGTGCTGCTGTACGGCGGCCCGCGCGTGATGCGCTGGTGGCTCACCCTGGTGGCGCGGCGCCGCAGCGAGGAGCTCTTCATGCTCAACCTGCTGCTGGTCACGCTCGGCCTGGCGTGGCTGACGCAGCTGGCCGGCCTGAGCCTGGCGCTGGGCGCCTTCGTGGCCGGCATGCTGGTCTCGGAGACCGAGTTCAAGCATCAGGTGGAGACCGACATCCGGCCCTTCCACGACGTGCTGCTGGGGCTGTTCTTCATCACCATCGGCATGGCGCTCGACTGGCATATCGTGCTCGATCGCTGGCTCCTGGTCTGCGCGCTGCTGCTGCTGCCGCTGGCCTTCAAGCTGTCGCTGGTGACGCTGCTGGCGCGCGTGCTGGGCGCGACCTCCGGGGTCTCGCTGCGCACCGGCCTGTACCTGGCCCAGGCCGGCGAATTCGGCTTCGTGCTGCTGGCGCTGGCCCAGGGGCAGTCGCTGCTGCCGGACTGGCTCGTCAACCCGGTGCTGGCCTCGATGGTGCTGTCGATGCTGTCCACGCCCTTCATCATCATGTACAGCAACGCCATCGTGCGAAAGCTGGTGGCCAGCGACTGGCTGCAGCAATCGCTGCAGATGACCTCCATCGCGCGCAAGACCATCAACACCGCCCGCCACGTGATCATCTGCGGTTATGGACGCTGCGGACAGAACCTGGCCCGCATGCTGGAGCACGAGGGCATTCCGTACCTGGCGCTCGACCTCGATCCGGATCGCGTGCGCCAGGCCGCAGCGGCCGGCGATTCGGTGGTCTTCGGGGACGCGGCCCGGCTGCAGGCCCTGATGGCCGCGGGCCTGGCGCGCGCCAGCGCGGTGGTGGTGACCTACCAGGACGTGCCCGGCGCGCTCAAGGTGCTGGCCAACACGCGGGCGCACGCCTCGCAGGTGCCGGTGATCGTGCGCACCCGCGATGACCGCGACCTGGAAAAGCTGCAGGCCGGCGGGGCCACCGAGGTGGTCCCGGAGGCGATCGAAGGCTCGCTGATGCTGGCCAGCCATGCGCTGGCGCTGGTCGGGGTGCCGATGCGGCGCGTGATCCGGATGGTGCAGGACCAGCGCGACGCCCGCTACAACCTGCTGCGCGGCTACTTCCACGGCGCCGACGACGACAAAGCCGACGAGATCGATCACGAGCGGCTCAACACCTTCACGCTGACGGCCGGTGCGCGCGCCATCGGACAGCCGCTGGCCCGGCTGGCGCTGGCAGCGCTGGAGGTGCGGGTCGCCAGCCTGCGGCGGCGCGACGGCAAGAGCGCCGATGCCGGCGACGACACCGTGCTGGCCGACGGTGACACGCTGGTGCTGTCGGGCCGGCCCGGCGCCTTGGCGATGGCGATCGACAAGCTGCAGAAGGGGTAGGAGTCCGGGTGCGCGCTACGCGCTTCAGCGGATCAGCGTGGGATTGCGCTTTTCTTCGTCGATCTGCTGCTGGCGGCGCACCGCGTCGCATTGCGCGTGCGACTTGTACTCGGGCTTGGCGCATTGGTCCGCCATGCAGCGCGCGCGCGAGAAGAAGTTCAGATTGCCGCACTGGGCAAGCGGCGCCGGCGGCTCGACCGGTGCCGGTGCCGGCGCCGGCTCGGACGCTGCTTGCGGCGTGGCCGCCACGGCGGACGCCGGCGCGGGGGCGGTCGGCTTGCGCGCCTTTCGGGCCTTGGCCGCTGGCGAAGGCGCCGGCGTTGCCGCGGCGGCGGCCGACCCTGGCTGCGATAGCGGCGCTGCCGTGCTCGCCGCAGGAGGCGTGGCCAGGGCCGGTGCTTGGGCAGCTGCGGCTGGGGGCGGCTCGGGCGCAGCGGTTTCGGGGGGCTTCGACTCGGCCGCCGATGCGGGCGGCGCTGTGGGCGGGGTGGGCTCAGCGAGCGGCGGCGTCCCGGTGACCGGTTCAGTGGCCGGCTGCGCCGCTACCGCTGGCGCAGCAGGCACTGCCGGCGCCGCTGGCGGCGGCGCTGAGGTGGCCTGAATGGGGAGCGCCGGCACGTTGCGTTCGTCGCCGGACAGTCTCCAGCCGGCGATCGCCGCCGCGATCACGATCACCAGCAGGGCGATGCTCAGGTTACGGAAGGTCTTGGCCCTGAGCTCGCGCCGGACCTTCGGCGCGCTGCCGACCCGGCTCAGGCCGGGAACCGGGCGCGGCGCGAGCGACGGCTTCTTGGGCGTCCAGGGCGGCGCCACCTTGGCGGCCGTCGCGCGTGCCGCCGGTCGCGCTGGAATCGGGATCGCCAGTTCCTCGTCCAGCACCAGGCGCTGGGTGGCGGGCCAATCGTCGTCGCGATCCGCCCGGACCGGCACCCGCGTGGCTTCGGCAATGGCCAGGCGCCGGCCGCATCCCACACAGAATTTCGCACCGTCGCGGTTGGCCGTTCGGCAATCGGTGCACAGCTGCGGCATCTCCGGATCCTCGGCGTGGCTGCGTGCTGCGCTCAGGCCGGCATTCAGGTGACGGCCACGCGCTTGAGCTTGTTCA
>DASXKG010000107.1:0-2415 GCA_036496965.1 Variovorax sp. | reverse complement strand
GCCCAGCATGAAGCCCTGCAAGGCCTGCAGGATCTCGGCCGAGGCGATGGTCAGCAGGTCCTTGGCCGCACCCAGCACCACGCCCACTATCACCCCCGCCAGCAGCAGCCGCAAGGTCTGCTGCACCCCGCGCGCCAGCAGCAGCGTCAGCAGCACGGCCAGCACCGCGCCAACGAAGGCCGCTCCGGTGAGCCCGAGGCGCAGCAGCCACTGGGTGCTGGTCGGCGATGCGCCGAACACCCACAGCGCCAGCGCCACACCGAGCGATGCGCCCGAGGCGCTGCCCAGCAGGTAGGGATCGGCCAGCGGATTGCGAAACAGCCCCTGTGCCAGGGCGCCCGCCAAGCCCAGCAGCGCGCCCGCCAGCCAGGCACCCAGCGTGCGCGGCAGGCGGATGTCGCGCACGATCTGGAGCCGGACCGCGTCATGGCCGACGGCCAGCGGGTTCTCGATGCCCGTGCTGCCGACGGCGGCGCCCAGCGCGAGCAAGGCCAGCGCCAGCAGCAGCAGGATGCCGCCGAGCAGCAGCGCGCGGCGCTGCTGGCCTTTCACCCGCCCTCCAGGCGAGTTGCCAGAGCCGTCATTTGGGCAGCTCCTCCTGCAGGCAATGCGCCATCAGGCGCGCGGCCTCGCCCATGCGCGGCCCCGGCCGCACCAGCACGTCCGCTTCGGCGGCGCTGAAGCGGCAGATGCGGCCGTCGCGCACCGCCTGGATGCGGCCCCAGCCTGGACGCTGCTCCAGCCCCTCTGCACCCCGATCGCCGACCATGATCAGCTCGGGATCGGCCCGCACGACGAACTCGGGGTTCAGCTTGGGAAATGGGCCGAGCGCGGCCGGCACGATGTTGCGCACGCCCAGCCGGGCGAGCGTTTCGCCGATGAAGGACGACTCGCTGGCGGCATAGGGCGCATCGTTGACCTCGAAATACACGCGGATGCCCTTGGCGCGCGCCGGCACCGAGCGGGCCGCGTCCGAGACGCTCGCATCGATCGCGCGCCACACGGCCTGCGCACCGTCCACGCCGAGCGCCTGGCCCAGCGCATCGAGCACCCGCCGCACGTCGGCCTGGCTCTTCGGTTCGAGCGCCAGCACCTTCAGGCCCAGGCCTTCCAGCCGCTCGCCGACCCGCGACGACTTGGACAGCAGCACCAGGTCCGGCTTCAGGGCGACGATCGCCTCGATGTTCGGATCCAGGCCGCCGCCGACCTGGGGCAGCGCACGCACCGAGGCCGGCCAGTTCGAGTAGCGGTCGACACCGACCAGCCGTTCGCAGGCATGGAGCGCGCAGACCGATTCGGTCAACGACGGCAGCAGGCTCACGATGCGCTGCGGCGGCGCCGGCAGGTCCAGCACCACGCCGCGCTCGTCGGTCACGCGCGCGGCCTGGGCAGCGAGCGCCAGCAACGCCGACAGCGCCACGGCGCCGAGCATCCTGAGCGCGCGTTTCACGCCGCTTCCTTCAAGCTGAGCGGGAGCCCGGCCGCCATCAGCGTGACGCGCTCGCAGGCCGCGGCGACCTCCTGATTCAGGCGGCCGAGGGCATCGACGAATTCGCGCACCTCGCGCCCGAGCGGAATCACGCCGAGGCCGATTTCGTTGCCCACCAGGACCAGCGGCCCCGCCGCTGCCTGCAGCGCCGCCAGCAACGAGGCGATGGCATCCTCGATGGCCGCCGCATCGTGCCGGGCGCCATCGCGCGGCATCAGCAGGTTGGTGAGCCAGAGCGTCAGGCAATCCACCAGCACCAGCGTCTGCACGCTGCTGTGCCGGCGGATCGCGTCGCCGAGCGCGAAGGGCTCCTCGACCGTGGCCAGGCGCGGCAGGCGTGCGGCGCGATCGTCGCGATGCCGCTCGATGCGCGCGCGCATTTCGTCGTCGTGCGCCTGCCCGGTCGCGATCAGCACCGCCCGATGGGTGGATGCGCCGGCCAGCCAGGCTGCGGCGATCGATTCGCCCCGGCGCGACTTGCCGCTTCGCTGACCACCCAGGATCAGCTCGCGGCGCGCGATGCTCAGCTCGGCTGCCACCGCAATGTCAGGTAGGCACCGCGTCCGGCCTGGTTGTAGCCATAGGCCGTCTCGTAGTGCGCGTTGGTGAGGTTCGTGATGCGCCCCTGCACCGACCAGTCCTTGTCGACGCGATAGTCCACATGCAGGTCGATCGTGGTGTAGGGGTCCAGCACCAGCGTGTTGGCCGTGTCGTCGAAGCGGCGGCCCACGTAGAGCGCCGAGCCGCCATAGCGCCACGGCCCCTGCGTGTAGTCGGCCGATAGCGTGGCCTGATCCCTGGAGCGCCGCGGCAGCAATTGCCCGGTGGCTTCGTTGCGCGGGTCCAGCCAGTCGTAGCTCGCGTGCAGCCCCAGCTTGCCGAACTGCCCGTCGTAGCTGAGCGTCTCGCCGGTGATGCGCGCGTAG
>DASXKG010000106.1:0-4939 GCA_036496965.1 Variovorax sp. | reverse complement strand
ATAAGAAAGGAAGCGGCGAGTATTCCCGCCCCTAGAGCGAAAGTTCACTTCCCCAGGCCAGAAAGTGACTCGCTGTGACTTATTGCGTTAACTAAAGACAACAAAGTCCGACCCATGCCGGATCCGAAGCGCGTTCAGCTCCCTTCGCGGGCAACCTCGAGCACGGCGTCGGCGAAGGCCTTCGGCGCCTCTTGCGGCAGGTTGTGCCCGATACCGCCGGTGATCACCCGCCAGGCGTACTTGCCCGAGAATTTCTTCCGGTAGGGCGCATCGCTGGCCGCATGCGGCGCCCCGTTGGCATCGCCTTCGAGGACGATGGTCGGCACGGCGATGGTCGGTCCGGCGGCCAGCTGGCTTTCCAGCTCGTCGTACTTGGCTTCGCCTTCGGCCAGGCTCTGCCGCCAGCGATAGTTGTGGATCACCACGTCGACATGGTCCGGGTTGTCGAAGGACGCGGCGCTGCGATCGAACACGGCGTCGTCGAAGACCCATTTCGGGGAAGCGGTCTGCCAGATGAGCTTGGCGAAATCGCGCCGGTATTTGTCGTAGCCCGTGCGCCCGTGCTCGGTCGCGAAGTAGTACTGATACCACCACGCGTACTCCGCCGTGGGCGGCAAGGGTGCCTTGATGGCTTCGCGGTTGTTGATCAGGTAGCCGCCCACCGAGACCATGGCCGTGCAGCGCTCGGGCCACTTGGCCGCAATGATGTTCGCTGTCCGCGCGCCCCAGTCGAAACCGCCGATGACGGCTTTCTGGATCTTCAGGGCATCCATCAGGGCGATGATGTCCAGCGCCACCACCGCTTGCTGGCCGTTCCTCAGCGTTTCGCTCGACAGGAAGCGCGTGCTGCCATGGCCGCGCAGATGCGGAACGATGACCCGGTAGCCGGCCGAAGCCAGCATCGGCGCGGCGTCGGCGAAGCTGTGGATGTCATAGGGCCAGCCGTGCAGCAGGATCACCACCGGTCCGTGGGCCGGACCCGCCTCCGCATAGCCGACATTCAGCAGGCCGGCGTCGATCTGGCGGAGGGCGCCAAAGCCGGCGCGCGACGAAGAAGCTCCGGCGGAAGGCCCGGCGCCGGGCTGGGCGTCCCTGACGGATTGCGCATGTGCCGCGCCGACCCACGCGAGCTCGGCGGCGGCAGCGAGGCCGAAGGCCGCCGTGCCCAGGAAATTACGGCGGGAGGGTTTGCCCTGGGGTTGATGCTGCGCCTTTTGCATTTGATCTGCTCCTGTGTGGAAGGGGTCGGTGGGTGCGTGGGCTGATGTTCTTTGAACGACATCTATCGAGCAAGAGCATCTGCTGGAATTCTGGCGCGGCTATCGATCCGGCCGGCGTGCGGGACATGCTGGCCTACCCGCTGGCGCTGATGCCGGGCACTTTCGGCATCGGGCAGGCCGTGGAAATGCTGGCCTTCGCGGAGAACGTCGAGATCCGGCCGACGCTGACGGCCAATTCGCTCACGGCCCTGAAGCGCATCGCCGCATCGGCGAATTTCGTGGCGCTGATCGGCCAGTTCGCAGCCAAGCGGGAGATCGCCTCCGGCGAACTGGCCGTCGTCCCGGTGGACCATCCGCTGTTCCAGGGCACCAAGGCCAGGGTGCTCGTGAAGTCCGCCAGGCCCTTGGTCGCCGCCGCGAGCGAGTTGCTCGACTGGATATTGCACCGGATGACGATGTTCGCCGGCGGTTGAGTCGGTGCAGTGCAAAACCTATGATCGATCCCCATTGGCCGGTTGGCGGATGCGCCCTACAGTACGCCCCAACGAAAGGACAGATGACATGAGCGCCCCCGCATGATCGACCTCGCCACCTTCGCGGAACTGCAGGACAGTGCGGGGGCCGACTTCGTCAAGGAGCTGGTACAGACCTTTCTCGAGGAAGCGCCGTTGATGCTGCAGGAGCTTCGCGAAGCGCTTGCGGCAGGCGATGCTGACGCCTTCCGCCGCGCGGCGCATTCGCTCAAGTCGAACAGCCTGACCTTCGGCGCGCCGGCGCTGGCTGCGAAGGCGCGCCAGCTGGAGTTGGGTGGCCTGGCCGCGGCGCAGTCTTCCGGAGCACTGGAAGCATTGGCCGAGGAGTACGCCCGGGTCGCCGCGGCCCTGACGGAATTGAGCCATGGTTGACCTGCGCCACGCACCGGCCCGCTTGCTGGTGACCGACGACAACAAGGTCAACCGCCTGCTGCTGAGCCGCAGCCTCGAGTTGCAGGGACATAGCGTCGAATGCGCGCCGAACGGGCGCGTCGCCCTGGAGCTGCTGCGGCAAAGCCACTTCGACCTGCTGCTGCTCGACATGGAAATGCCCGAGCTCGACGGCTTCGGCGTGCTGGAGCAACTGAGCGCCGATCCGAAGCTGCGCGACCTCCCGGTGATCGTGACTTCATCGCTCGAAGGCGTGGCCAACATCGCGCGCTGCATCGAGCTCGGCGCCGAGGACTACCTGCACAAGCCGATCAACGCGGTGCTGCTGAAGGCGCGCATCGGCTCCAGCCTCGAGAAGAAGCGCCTGCGCGACCAGCAGAAGGAACTGGTGCGCCGCTTCGCGACCTCCGAAGTGGCGCTCGACCTGCAGGAATCCGGCTTCGCGCTCGGCGGCCGGCGGGTGCATGCCACGGTGATGTTCAGCGACATCCGCGGCTTCACTGCCTTGGTCGAATCGCAGGCGCCCGAAGAGACCATCGAGTTGCTGAACACCTACTACACCCTGATGTTCGATGCCATCAACGGGCATAGCGGCGTGGTGAACCAGATGATCGGCGACGGCCTGATGGCCATCTTCGGCGCTCCCCTGGCCCTGGCCGACCACGCGGCGGCGGCCGTGCGCGCCGCGCTCGAGATGGTCGAGATGGTCGAGATGCTGAACATGCAGCGCCAGGCGGAAGCCAAGCCGTCGATCCGCATCGGCATCGGCATCGCCACCGGCGACATGGTGGCGGGCTACACCGGCACCCAGCAGCGCGCCACCTACACCTGCATCGGCGATACGGTGAACCTGGCGGCACGCCTGGAGACCCACACCAAGCTGGCGCACCGAACCATCCTGATCGATCCGGCCACCTTCGCGGCGCTCGACGGACGCACCCCCGTCGAGGCCCTGGGGCCGGCCTCGTTCCACGGGAAGGCGTCCCCGGTCGAGGTGTATGCGGTGTCCGTCGACCTCCCCGCATCCCATGACTGAGTCCCGCTCCCAAGCCTCGATGGCGCATCTCGCGTCGGAGAACGCGCGCCTCCAGGAGGAGGCACGGCGCCACGCCCGCGAGATGCAGGAGGCGCTGGCCCACCAGGCCGCCGCCGCCGAGGTGCTGGAGGTCATCGGCAGTTCGGTAGCCGACCCCGGCCCCGTCTTCGACAAGATCCTCGAATGCTGTGCGCGCTTGTTCGACGGCAGCTCCTTCGCCCTGCTGATGGTCGACGCCCAGGGCCGCCTGGCCCTGACGCGCTGGCTGATGACCGCCGCCGGCCGTGCCGCGATCGGCGAAGAACGCGCGACCGAGTTCGCCGCGTCGGTGCAGTCCAACTACCCGATGGAACTGGCCGGCACCTCGGCGGAGCGCTCCTTCCAGAGCGGTGACCTGGTGGAATTCTCCGATGTCCTGAACGACGCCGAGGCACCGCCGGCACTGCGCCTGAACGCGCAGCTCGCCGGGACGAGCTTCGCGAACCTGGCCGCACCGCTGATCTGGCAAGGCCGCGGCATCGGCGTCCTGAGCATGCAGCGCGCTGAGCTCGGTCCGTTCCGACCCGGCGAGCGAGCGCTGCTCAAGACCTTTGCCGAGCAGGCGGTCATCGCGATCCAGAACGCGCGGCTCTTCAGCGAGACGCAGGCGGCGCTGCACAAGGTCGAAGAGCGCACGGCCGAGCTGACCGAGTCCCTCGAGTACCAGACCGCCGTCAGCGACATCCTGCGCGCCATCAGCGAATCGCCGACCGACGTGAAGCCGGTGTTCGAGGCGATCCTCGACTGCACCATGTGGTTGTTCGAAGGCCCGATGGCCGCGATCTTCAGCTTCGACGGCCGCCTGGTCCACCTGGAAGCAACCCGCAACTGGACCGCAGAGGCGCTGGAAGCCGCGCGTGGGGCCTGGCCCGCGCCGCCGGATCCGCGCCACATGAACGGCCGGGCCATCCTGGAGCGAAGGGCCCTGTGCAACGAAGACGCGTGGGCGGACCCGAGCTACGACCGCACGATGGCGAGCACCGGCAGCCGGCGCCGCATGATCGCCGCACCGATGCTCAAGGACGGCGTGCCGATCGGCGCGATCACCACCGCCTGGCCGGAACCCGGCAAGTCGCCGCAACGGCAGATCGACCTGCTCCAGCTGTTTGCCGACCAGGCCGTGATCGCGATCGAGAACGTGCGGCTGATCCACGAGACCCGCGAGACGCTCGAGCGCCAGACCGCCACCTCCGAGGTGCTCCAGGTCATCAGCGAATCGATGGAGAACGCGCAGCCCGTGTTCGACAAGATCCTGGAGAGCTGCCAGCGCCTGTTCTCCGGCACCCAGCTGGGCATCTCGGTGATCGGCGCCGACGGCCTGATGCGTCTGGGCGCGCATCGCGGCTCGGCCCGCGAAATGCTGGAGCGCTCCTATCCCCGGCCGGTGGATCAGCTGTCCTTTGGGCGGGCCATGTTCGGGGTCTTTCATGTGGCGGATGTGCTGGCCGAACCGACCTTGCCCGCCTTCATGCGCCGGATTGCCGAGGAAATAGGCAACTACGCCATCATGGTCGCCCCGCTGATGTGGGAGGGCCGGGAGATCGGCTCGATCCATGTCACGCGCGACGCGCCGCAGGGTTTTGTCGAGAAGGAGATCCGGCTGCTGGAGACCTTCGCCGACCAGGCCGTCATCGCCATCCAGAATGCGCGTCTGTTCAACGAGGCCAAGGAGGCACGCGCCGCGGCCGAGGCCGCCAACGAAGCCAAGAGCGCCTTCCTGG
>DASXKG010000105.1:0-2164 GCA_036496965.1 Variovorax sp. | reverse complement strand
ACGGCCTTGAGGATCAGCGACGGATTGGTCGTCGCGTCCCGCGGCTTGAACTGCACGAACTGGCGGAAATCACCGGTGTCGGCGACCACGGTGGTCCATTGGCGGAGGGCATCGAGTTGGTTCATGCAAGGCATTATCCCGCTCCAACACTACAACTCGTGTGGTCCGTGGCTGACGCATCCCCACCGGCGACGCAACTACTCTTCGAACTCGATCCGGCCGCATTCGGAGAAACTCCATGTCCCATCGCAATCCCCGCCCGAGGCCCGAGCTCGCCTTCGACGATCACGCCCGCAGTGTCTCGATCGGCACGATGGCGGCGGCCTTCTGCGTCGGCGGCGCGCTGACGCTACTGGCGCTGTCCAACGGCCGCGCTGCCCGCGCGCGCTCGGTCGCCGGTCCGGCCGACGGCGCCCCGCTGATGCGCGCGCCGCTGCAGGTGGTGGCGCCGGTAGACCTCAAGCGCTATGCGGGGCTCTGGCACGAGCAGGCCAGGCTGCCGAACCGTTTCGAAAGGCAGTGCGCCGGCCCGGTGACCGCCGAGTACCAGCCGCTGGCCGACGGCACGGTGCAAGTGCGCAACCGCTGCCAGCGACCGGATGGCGGCTTCGACGAATCCGTGGGCTCGGCCCGCGTGGTCCCGGTCGCCGGCCAGCCCGGCGCGGGCCGGCTGGAAGTGCGCTTTGCGCCGGCCTGGCTGGCCTGGCTGCCGGTGGTCTGGGGCGACTACTGGATCCTGAAACTGGACCGTGACTACCAGGTGGCCCTGGTCGGCACGCCCAACCGCGAATACCTCTGGGTGCTGTCGCGCGCGCCGCTGCTCGATGCGGCCCTGCTACAGGGCGAACTCGACTACGCCCGCACCCTGGGCTTCGACGTCGACAAGGTCATCCGGACCGGTCCGTAGCCGGCACGAACTCGGCCAACTGTGCGCCCAGGACGCTGGGCCGCTCGCAATGCACGGCGCGCCAGCCGAACGCGCGCGCCGCCCGCACGTTGGCCAGCGAGTCGTCGATGAAAACGGTCTCGTCGGCACGCAGCCCGTAGCGCTCGGCCATCAGCGCGTAGATTTCCGGCTGCGGCTTGATCATGCGAACATCGCCCGAGAAGATGCCCCCGTCGAACCACTGGAAGAAGGCGTGGCGCACCTCCAGCACCCGTGCGTAGGGCACCGGCATGTTGGAAAGGTAGTACAGGCGCAGGTCTTCGCCCGCGTCGCGGCGCGCGCGCAGCCGGCCCAGCAACTCGACGGTGACGGCAATCGGCTCCAGCCGCTCGCCCATCGGCGCCAGCACTTCGCCGAGCCTGTCCGCCGGCAAGGCCAGGCGCATCGCCATCCGGCCGATGGCGTCGTCCAGGCTGTGCGTGCCGCGATCGAAGCCCAGCCAGTCCTCGTGGTGGAACATCTGGCGGGCCAGCGCATGGGCGGCTTGCGCGGTCGGCGCATGCGGCGCGAGCTGCGCCTGCACCAGCGCCACCGGCTCCCAGGTCAGGAGCACCGCACCCAGGTCGAAGACGATGTTCATGCAGCCACCGGCACGACGGAAACTCCCTGGCTGGCGAGCGACAGCGTGGTCTGCGCACCGGCGGCCAGGGGCCGCGTCAGGTCGGTGGAGACGACCCGCACCGGGCCCAGCTCGGTGTCGAAGGCATATTCGTAGCAGCTGCCCAGGTAGGCAACCCGGCGCAGGATGGCGGGCAAGCCCACCGCGGCGCCGATGCGCCAGGCTTCCGGCCGCACGGCGACCTTGACGAAGCCGGGGGCGACCTCGTAGCGCGGCGGCAGCGTCATGGGGCCGAGGTCGACCCGCCCGTCGGCATGCGCCAGGGCCGGGAAGACCATCGCCTCGCCCATGAAGCCGGCGACGAACTCGCTGGCAGGATGACCATAGAGCTGCTCGGGCGTGCCGCGCTGGGCGATGGCGCCATGGTCCATGACGACGATCTGGTCGCTGACCGCCAGCGCCTCGCCCTGGTCTTGGGTGACGTAGGCGACCGTGAGCGCAAGACGCTGCTGCAGGGCGCGGATCTCGTCGCGCATCTCGCGGCGCAGGCGCGCTTCGAGCATCGACAAGGGCTCGTCGAACAGCAGCACCGCGGGTTCGAGCACCAGCGCGCGCGCCAGTGCCACGCGCTGCTGCTGGCCGCCGGACAGTTCGCCGGG
>DASXKG010000104.1:0-3962 GCA_036496965.1 Variovorax sp. | reverse complement strand
CGATGCTGGTGTTGGCCAATGGCGCCGGCGTAAACCCGTTTCTCGCTGTTCCGCTCGGCGCGCTGGTGGCCGCTGCGATCTCCGTGCCTGTGTCGTTCGTGGCGTTCCGTCTCGCGGGCGGCTACTTCGCGATCGGAACCTGGGTCATCGCCGAGGTGTTCCGCCTCGGCGTGGCCAACATCTCGGCGGTCGGCGGCGGGTCGGGCACGAGCCTGACGGCGTTGCGCGGAATCGAGAAGGCCACGCGCGAGACGGCCACTTATGGCCTCGCGCTCGCGTGCACGGTGGCTGCGATCGCGGCCGTGTACCTCTTCCTGCGCAGCAAGCGCGGCCTGGCTTTGCTGGCCATCCGCGACAACGAGGTGGCGGCCGAGTCGCAAGGGATCGACGTGCGCGGCATGAAGCTCGCGGTCTATGTGGTGGCAGCGCTCGGCGCCGGGCTGGCCGGCGCGCTCTACTTCCTGGGGAACCTGCGCATCAGCCCCGACGCCGCCTTCAGCGTGAACTGGACCGCCTTCGCGATCTTCATGGTGGTGATCGGCGGCATCGGGCGCATCGAGGGGCCGCTGGTGGGCGCGCTCATCTTCTGGGCGCTCAACAAGTTCCTGAGCGACTACGGGACCTGGTACCTGATGGGCCTGGGCCTGCTGGCCATCGTCGTCACCATTTTCTTCAAGCAGGGCCTCTGGGGCTTTGCCCAGCAGCGCTGGGGCTGGTCGCTGTTTCCCACCCAGCGCCGGCTGGTGTCGCGCGATGCGGCGGCCGCCGTGAAGCGCCCATTGCCCTTACCCTCTCATTCCCCTGACCTGGAGTTCCAGCCCCATGCGAAACATCAATGAACACACCATCACCCGTGCCGTGCTCGACAGCCTGGCGGAGTGCCCGGATCCGCGCCTCAAGGAAGTGCTGTCGGCCCTGGTGCGGCACATGCACGACTTCGCGCGCGAGGTGAAGCTGACGGAAGCGGAATGGGCGGCCGGCATCGACTTCCTGACCGCCACCGGGCAGAAATGCAGCGACAAGCGCCAGGAGTTCATCCTGCTGTCGGACACGCTGGGCCTGTCGATGCTCACCGTGGCCATGAACCATGCGAAGAGCGAGCAGGCCACCGAGGCCACCGTGTTCGGCCCCTTCCATGTGCACGACGCGCCCCGGCTGCCGCTCGGCGCGGACATCTCGGGCGGCGCCAAGGGCGAGCCCCTGTTCGTGCAGGCCACGGTGCGCGGCGAGGACGGCGAGCTGGTGGCCGATGCCCAGGTCGACATCTGGGAGGCCGATGCCGAGGGCTTCTACGACGTGCAGCGGCCCGGCCTGACGCAGGCGCAGGGCCGTGCCGTCTTCCGCACCGATGCCGAGGGCCGGCTGTTCTTCCGCGGCGTGCTGCCCGTGGCCTATCCGATCCCGACGGACGGCCCGGTCGGCGTCATGCTGCGCGCGACCCGGCGCCATCCCTGGCGGCCGGCCCATGTGCATTTCATGATCCAGGCACCTGGCTACGAGACCCTGGTCACGCATGTGTTTCGCGACGGCGATACGTACCTCGACAGCGACGCGGTCTTCGGCGTACGCAGCTCCCTGATCGCGGACTATGCGCAGCACCCCGCCGGCACCGCGCCCGACGGCAGCCTGCAGACCCAGCCGTTCTACACGCTCGATTTCGAGTTCAAGCTGGACGCCGCGGAGGCGACTTCGGCGGCGCTGTCATAGGGCTGCCTCCTGTTTCCTCGTGTTTCGATCGCGCTCGCCGGCATCGTGCAGAATCGCGCCCATGGACCCTGTCACCTCTATCGATCGCTACGAACCCGACTACACGCAGAAGTGCGAGATCTGCGGCGGCACGCCGGTCGTCACCGGCGCCAGGGACGGCAAGACCGTCTACCAGGCGATGATGTGCGGCCCCTGCCTCTGGAACGAGCCCAAGGCGGCCGATCCGGCCACCTGGAACGCCGGATGATGTGGCCCCCACGCTCCCCCACTTCTTCCTACTGCGTTTAGCTCGCTTCGCCGACCCGGGTGTCTTCGAGGCCTTGCCTGGGCAGCAGCAGCGCCAGCGCGATGATGACCAGGCTCACCGCCAGCATCGCCACGAAGGTCAGGTGCAGCGCCGAACCCAGCGCCAGCCGCAGGCCGGCCTCGCTCACGTCCGGCAGCGCCGCGCCTTGCAGCAGCTGGCGCAATTGCTCTTCCGGAATCGCCACCCCGCCGTTCCGGCGCACCAGGCCGAAGTTGAAGACGGCGCCGAAGAAGGTGGCGCCGAGCGCGCTGCCGAGGTTGCGCGAGAAGATGTTGGAGGCCGTCGCGCTGCCGCGCTGGGCCACGTCGACCGATTCCTGGATCAGCACCAGCGAACTGAGGCTGAGCAGCCCCATGCCGAGCCCGATCACGAATGAACCGACGCCGGCTGCCAGCGGCGATCCGTCCGAGCGCAGCAGCGCGAACACCGCCGCACCCAGCGGCACCAGCGTGGCGCCGGCCATCATCAGGCGCCAGAGCCCGAAACGAAGGAAGGTGCGCGAGGCCAGGGTCGCGCCGATCGGCCAGCCCAGCATCACCATGGTCAGGGTCAGTCCGGCGACCACCGGCGATTGTCCCAGCACGACCTGCACGTACATCGGCAGGAAGCCGGTGATGCCGATCAGCGCCATGCCGGAGAGCAGGGCGGCCCCGTTGACGGTGGCGATGACGCGCCGGCTCCAGAGGCTGAACGACACCATCGGATCCGGCGCCCGCCGCTCCTGCCCCACGAAGAGCATCGCGCTGGCGACGAAGACGGCGGCCCAGGTCCAGGCCAGCGCGTGGTGGCCGAGGCCGAACTCGGTCAGGCAGATCATCAGGGCCGCCACGCCGATGGTGAAGAGCAGGGCGCCGACCAGATCGATGGAAGCGCGCCGAGCCGAGGGCGTTTCGCGCAGGAAGAACCAGAAGCCGGCCGCCGAGGCCAGGCCGATCGGCACGTTCATCCAGAAGATCCAGCCCCACGACAGCCTGTGCACGATCAGGGCGCCGACCATCGGACCCAGCACCGCCGACACCGCCCAGACACTGGCCAGCCAGCCCTGCACCTTGCCGCGTTCGCGCGCCGGGTAGAGATCGCCGACGATCGTCAGCGACACCGGTTGGATGGCGCCGGCGCCGACACCCTGGATCAGCCGGAAGGCGATCATGGCCGGCATCGACCAGGCGAAACCGGCGAGCACCGAGCCGACCAGGAACACCGCGATCCCCGCGAACATCACCGGCTTGCGCCCATACAGGTCGGATAGCTTGCCGAAGACCACGGTCATGGCCGTCTGCGCCAGCAGGAAGGAGGCGAACACCCAGCTGTAGAGGCTCAGGCCGCCGAGCTGGGAGGCGATCTGCGGCATGGCGGTGGCGACGATGGTCGCCTCGATCGCCACCATGGCCATGGAGGCCATGATGGCTGCGACCACCAGCGGGCGCTGGGTTGTTCGGGAGTTTGCGGACATGGGCGGGCGCCGCCGCCTGAAAGGACGCAGCGCAAGAAACGGGAAAGAAGCGTGGGAGTGCGTTGGAAAAGCACCCCATGTTAGTGCGCCTGGCCGAATCGTGCCGCGCCCCGGCCGGATGCACCCGCGCCAGGAGTCTGCTCATCCCAATGCGGTTTGATCTTCTGCAAGTTGATGTGATGCACCGAGACTGGATTGAGCAGGCCGTAGTCGGCCTGTGGGCGCATACTCTGACGATGGCCTCCCGCATCGATGAGCCGCTGGCATAGGCTACCGGACACCATGAACCTACCCCGGAACACGACCTCGACCAAAGCGCGCGCCGTGCCCATGCCCAGCAACAGCGTGCTAGAGCCGCTCTACGCGGGCGCGGACCTTTTGGACGCCTTTGCAATTCGATTGCCGGCGGAGGCCAGCGATGATCTGGAGGTGCTGGCACGTGCCGCGTTCGAGCGGCAGGCGGGATGGATTCGTGCGCTCACGCGTGTACGCGAT
>DASXKG010000103.1:0-6969 GCA_036496965.1 Variovorax sp. | reverse complement strand
GCCCTTCACCGCCGCGACCATCGCCAGGCCGATGCCGGTGTTGCCCGAGGTCGGCTCGACGATGGTGCCGCCGGGCTTCAGCGCGCCGGAGCGTTCGGCGTCCTCGACCATCGACAGTGCGATGCGGTCCTTGATCGAGCCGCCCGGATTGGCGCGCTCGGCCTTGATCCAGACCTGCTGCGGCGCGGGGCTGAAGAGGCGCTGGATGCGCACGTGCGGCGTGTTGCCGATGGTTTGCAGGATGGTGTCGGCTTTCATTCGGGATCTCCTTGGGACGGCGCCCCCGCATGGAAAGAGGGGGAGCGCCATTGTGGCGATAATCGAAGGGTGAAGCACGCCAGACCGCCGCTGGTGCAAGTCTCGAAAGAGCGCACTGGAGGAACGTCCGGACTGCACAGGACAGCGCAGGAGCTAACGGCTCCCCATCGCGAGGTGAGGATCAGAGCAACAGAGACGAGTCGGCCGGGGGCAACCCCGGTCGGGTGAAACGGGCAATCTCTGCGCGCAGCAACACCAAGTAGGCCAACGCACGGAGCGCGGTACGCCGCGCGACTTCCGTATCCCGTGGTTCCGCGGGCTGTTGGCGGGTAGGTGGCATCGAGCCGCTTGGCGACAGGCGGCCCAGAGTAATGGCGGTCACGTCCGGGGCTTCGCAAGAGGCCCCGGATGCACAGAATCCGGCTTATCGGCGCGCTTCACACTTTTTATGTCTCAGAAACGCTCCTGCGGGCCCAGGTAGCGCCATTGGCCGGGCAGCAGGCCCGCCAGCGGCACCCGGCCCAGGCGGATGCGCTTCATGGCCAGGATCTGCAGGCCGGCGTCGTCGCACAGGTGGGCGATCTGGCCCGGGCGGGCGCCCTTGACCGCGAAACGCAGCCCGGTGTGGCCTTCGGCTTGCTGCCCGATGCTCACGCGCGCGACCGAACGCGCCAGCCGCGCCAGGGTTTCCGGGCCGACCGGTCCGGCGACGTCGACCATCATTTCATGCTCCAGCAGACCGGCGTCTTCCTGCAGCTTGCGCTCGACGCGAAATTCCTGGGTGAAGACGAGCAGCCCGCTGGCGCCGGTCTCCAGCGCCGTCATGCAGCGCTGGGCGGCCACGTGGCGCGGCAGGAAGCGAAGTCCGGCGCGCTCCGGATCCTGGTGATTCGCCGCCAGCAGCAGCCGATGAGCGCTCTCGGTCGGCAGGCCGGCGGGCTTGTGCAGCAGCAGCGTGACCGGCGCCACCGGCTGCGGGCGCGCACCGGCCTCGATGTCGACCAGCTGGCTGGCCCGCACGCGCGATTGCGGCAGCAGCGCCGTCTGGCCGTCGACCCGCACGGCGCCGTTCTCGATCAGCAGTTCCGCTTCGCGCCGGGAGCAACCGGCCAGCGCGGCGACCCGCTTGGCCAGCCGGATGCCGTCGTCGGTATCGGTCATTCGAGGGCCGATTGCCGGATCCGCTCGACATGCGCCGCCAGCGAGCGCGCTGCCACCGGCCACAGGCGCTCCGGCACGTCGTCGTAGGCCAGCGGCAGCCACTGCTCGGGCGTGCCCTGGGGCAGCTGGCGCATGACGGCGGCGATCTTGGCTTCGCGCCGCAGCCGGTGCGCCTTCAGGTGGGCGATGGCGGCGCTCGCCTCGCCCAGCGCATAACCGTGCGCCGGCAGGATGAAGCCGACGCCGCCCGCGGCGCAGGCCGCATCCAGCTTGTCGAGCGACGCCAGGTACTGGTCCATGTTGCCGTCCGGCGGATCGACCACCGTCGTGCTGCCGTTCAGCACATGGTCGCCCGAGAACAGCAGGCCGTCTTCCTCGAGCACCAGGCAAAGGTGGTTGGCGGCGTGGCCGGGCGTGTGGATGACGCGCAGGGTGTGCACCTGCGCCGCCTCGGCCGCGCCGCCCGAGGCCGGCGCGGCCAGCACCAGGCGTTCGCCGTCCGCGAGCGCGCGCCCGGGCTGGAAGCGTGACGCGGCGCGGGCGGTCGGCGCCGAGGGCAGGCCGAGGATCGGCGGCTGCACCTTGCACAGCTTCTGCAGCGGCAGCGCGCCCGGCGAATGGTCGGCATGGGAATGGGTGCAGACGATCATGCGGATGTCGCCCTGCGTGGCGCGCCACAGGCGGCCGATGTGGTCGAAATCGTTCGGGCCCGGATCGATCACGATGTAGCCGGTGCCCTGGTCGCCCACGATGTAGCTGTTGGTGCCGGGGCCGGTCATCGCGCCCGGGTTCGGGGCCGTCAGGCGCCGGACGTTCTTCAGGAGCGGCACCGCATGCTCGTTCTGCCAGTCGAGCGGGTGCACCATCTGGCCGTCCGGGCTGACCAGCGCCAGCTCGCCGAACGGCGCATCGCTTTCCATGTAGCGGGCTTCCTTGCCGCCGAAGAAGCCACCGCGCGGGCAGCTGGTCCAGAGCGGGCCTTCGCCGGCATGGCGGTTGGCGCAGGCGTCCAGCACCGCGCCGACCGTGGCATAGGCGGCGAGGCGCTCGAGCGTGCGGACGGTGGGAAAGATCATGAAGAACTGGCCCGCCCGGTGGCGCGCCAGCGCATCGGCCGGCCGCACCCAGCAGGGCTCGAACTGCTCGGACCCGTCGGCCAGCGGCACCTGGCCCTCGGGCATGCGCGCCACCAGGAAGGGCACGTCGAAGCGCTTGGGCAGGTCGCGGTCGGTGATCCAGTGCGCGAAAGTGAAGACACGGTCGGTGGAAAGCAGCAGCCCGCGCGCGATGCACTGGTCGGCGAAGGCGACGGTGCTGCTGGCGGTGCTGCGATCCATCGAAGCCAGTTCCTCGGCGCTCACCGGCCGGCCGTCGGGATGATGGGCGAGCAGCACGCCGAGTTCTTCGAAACTCTCGCGAACAGCGGCGATCGCCTGCGTCAGCTGCACCCGGCTCTGGGTGCGGCGGCGGGTCGCGATGGCGCGCGCGCTGCTGTCGCCTTCGTCGATGCGGCCGCCGGGGAACACGTAGGCACCGGGCGCGAAACTCGCCGTGGCGGAGCGCCGCGTCATGAGCACCTCGAGGCCGGCGGGCGTATCGCGCAGGAGCAGGACCGTCGCGGCCGCACGCGGCGATGCCGGTTCGCGCTGCGGATGGAGCAGTTGGGTGGGGCGTACCATGGACAGCGATTATCGGGAGATGGCGGCCGGCGTGCGCGAGGGCGCCCTGCGGCGCTTGCGGCAGCGCGGTATGACAGCGTTGCGCGCGGCTCCTAGAATGAAACGATGGCGCACGCCAGAACATGGTTGATGGGCCTGGTCCTCCTCGGCTTCGCGGCGGTTGCGGCCAGTGCCCAAGGCTTGTCCTCGGATGCCACGAGCGGCGCCGCGGGTACCGCGGCCGAGGCGCCCGGCACGGTGGTCCTGTTGACGCTCGACGGCGCGATCGGACCGGCGGCGGTCGACTATCTGTATCGAGGACTGCGGCTGGCCGCACGCGAGCGGTCCCGGCTGGTGGTGATCCAGCTCGACACGCCCGGCGGCCTCGACAGTTCGATGCGCCGGATCGTCAAGGACATCCTCGCCTCGCCGGTGCCGGTGGCGACCTTCGTGGCGCCCGACGGCGCCCGCGCCGCGAGTGCCGGCACCTACATCCTCTACGCGAGCCAGATCGCGGCCATGGCGCCGGCCACCAACCTCGGCGCGGCGACGCCGGTCCTGATCGGCGTGCCGGCGCCGAGCGCGGCGCCAGGGGAGCCGGCGCCCGACGCCATGGCCGCCAAGCGCGTGGCCGATGCCTCGGCCTACATCCGCAGCCTGGCCCAGCTGCGCGGGCGCAATGCCGACTGGGGCGAACAGGCGGTGCGCGAATCGGTGAGCCTGTCGGCGCCGGAGGCGCTGAAGAAGAACGTCATCACGCTGATCGCGCAGGACGTGGCCGATCTGCTGCGCCAGGTGGACGGACGCGAGGTACGGACCTTGTCGGGCGAAACGCGGCTGCAGACGCAGCACGTGCAGTTGCTGGTCATCGACGCCGACTGGCGCACCCGCCTGCTGGCGGTCGTCACCGAGCCCAGCCTGGCGCTGGTGCTGCTGATGGTCGGCATCTTCGGGCTGCTGTTCGAGTTCTCCAATCCGGGCTTCGTGCTGCCGGGCGTGGTGGGCGCCATCTGCCTGCTGCTGGCGTTGTTCGGGCTGCAGATGCTGCCGGTCAACTATGTCGGGCTGGGATTGATCTTCCTCGGCGTGGCCTTCCTGATCGCGGAGGCCTTCGTGCCGAGCTTCGGCGTGCTGGGGGTCGGCGGCGTCACGTCCTTCAGCTTCGGTGCCTTGCTGCTCTTCGACAGCAGCGCGCCGGGCTTCGGCATTCCGCTGTGGCTGATCGCGCTGCTGGCCGTGGTGTCGGCGGCCTTCATCCTGCTGGTGGGCGGCGTGGCCGCGCGTGCACGGCGGCGCCCGCTGGCAGTCGGCGTGCAGACCCTGGTCGGCGCCACCGGCGAACTGATCGAATACTCGAACGGCGAGGGCTGGGCCCAGATCCAGGGCGACTACTGGAAGGTGCACGGCGCCGGCGCCCTGCGCGCGGGCCGGCGCATCCGAGTGACCCGCGTGCAGGGCCTGGAGCTGCAGGTGGC
Organism: Variovorax sp.; assembly: GCA_036496965.1. Lineage (GTDB taxonomy): Bacteria > Pseudomonadota > Gammaproteobacteria > Burkholderiales > Burkholderiaceae_C > Variovorax. The sequence goes on along the minus strand of DASXKG010000103.1, from coordinate 2,417 downwards.
CGAAGACAACCCCGAGGGCCCGCCCTGGGCATGATGACCATGTTCTTCAATTTCAGCTTCGTGCTGCTGGTGCTTCTGGTCCTGCTGCTGGTGATGCTGGCCGCCTCTTCGCTGCGCATCCTGCGCGAGTACGAGCGCGGCGTGGTGTTCCAGCTCGGTCGCTTCTGGAAGGTCAAGGGGCCGGGCCTGGTGATCCTGCTGCCCGCCCTGCAGCAGATGGTCCGGGTCGGACTTCGGGTGATGGTGCTGGACATCCCCTCGCAGGACGTGATCACGCGCGACAACGTCTCGGTCAAGGTGAACGCGGTGCTGTACTTTCGGGTGGTCGATCCCGAGAAGGCGATCATCCAGGTCGAGCGCTACCTCGAGGCCACCAGCCAGCTGGCGCAGACCACCTTGCGCGCCGTGCTGGGCAAGCACGAGCTGGACGACCTGCTGGCCGAGCGCGAGCGGCTCAACCTCGACATCCAGAAGACGCTGGCCGCGCAGACCGACATCTGGGGCATCAAGGTGACCAACGTCGAAATCAAGCATGTCGACCTGAACGAGAACATGGTGCGGGCGATCGCGCGGCAGGCCGAGGCCGAGCGCGAGCGGCGCGCCAAGGTGATCCATGCCGAAGGCGAACTGCAGGCCTCGGTCAAGCTGGCCGAGGCGGCCGAGATCCTGGGCCGCCATCCGCAGGCGCTGCAGCTGCGCTACCTGGAGACATTGACGGTGATCGCCGCCGACAAGAACTCCACCATCGTCTTCCCGCTGCCGGTGGACATCATCGGACCCCTGCTGCAGCAATGGGCGGGCCGACGCGACCCGGGAACTGGCGCAGGGCCCTGACAAGACCCTGATGGGGCGGTGGGATACTCCGCCCATGCTGATCAACTGCGTCGCCTACGAGGACGGTTCGAAGCTCGCCGACATCCCGGTTCCGGAGATCAGCGACTACCTGCAGCGCCCGGGTTGCTTCGTCTGGGTGGCGTTGGGCGAGGCGAGCGCCGAGGAACTGGAAGAGCTGCGCCTCGAGTTCGGCCTGCATCCGCTGGCGGTCGAGGATGCGCAGCACGGGCACCAGCGCCCCAAGGTCGAGGAATACGCCGATTCGCTGTTCGCGGTGATGCACCTGCTGGAGCCCGATGCCCTCGACCAGGGCGAGCTCGGCGTCGGCGAGATCGATGTCTTCGTCGGCCACAACTACGTGGTCTCGGTGCGCAGCCGCAGCAAGCACGGCTTCGTCGAGGTCCGCCAGCGCTGCGAGCGCGAACCGGGCCTGCTCAGGAACGGCCCCGGCTTCGTTCTCTACGCGCTCATGGACGCGGTGGTCGACCGCTACTTTCCGATCATCGACGCGCTCGAGGCCGAGCTCGAAACCATCGAGCAGGAGATCTTCGCCAAGGGCCGGGCGCGCGACAGCATCAAGCGGCTCTATGAACTGAAGCGCCGCCTCACCGTGCTCAAGCATGCCGTGGCGCCGCTGCTCGAAGGCGCCAGCAAGCTGCACGGCGGCCGGGTGCCCAAGGCCTGCGTCGGCTGCCAGGAATACTTTCGCGACGTGGTGGACCATCTGGGGCGCATCAACTCTTCGGTGGATGCGATACGCGACACCATCGGCACGGCGATCAGCGTCAACCTGGCCATGGTGACCATCGAGGACAACGAGGTGACCAAGCGGCTGGCGGCCTGGGCGGCGATCTTTGCCGTCTGCACGGCCTTTGCCGGCATCTGGGGCATGAACTTCGAGAACATGCCCGAGCTGCATTGGCGCTACGGCTACCTCATCGCGATGCTGCTGATCACGGGCTTCTGCGGCTATATCTACTACCGGTTCCGCCGGGCGGGCTGGCTCTGAGGCTGGGCGGAGGAGGCTTGGGCGGATGGCAAAATCCGCCCACACCATTCCGCCTCAGACCTCGCCGGAGGTTTGGCTCTCAACCTCTGGAAGCCTGATGAATCCTCGCATGTGTGCATGCCTTGCCAGCGCTTTGATCGCGCTGGCATCTCCCTCCATCCACGCCGAAGAACCCGCATCTCCTGCTCCAGCCGATTCATCCACGCCCGCGGCGGCGACCACGCCGGCGACCGAGTGGGCCTCTTCCTCCCTGTTCAGCCAGCCGGCCTGGGAGCTGGTGATCTCCCCCTACGCCTATCACTGGAGCAACCAGGACCAGCACACCAACGTGTATCTGGTCGGCATCGAGCGCGACCAGGGCGACGGCTTCCTGTGGGGCTTCTCGGCATTCCAGAATTCCTTCGGCCAGGGCTCGGCCTATGCCTACTACGGCTACACCTGGAACAACCTGTTTCCGAGCTACCCCAGGTGGTACATCAAGCTCACCGGCGGCATCATCTACGGCTACAAGTACCCGCACGAGAACGACGTGCCGTTCAACCACGACGGCTTCGGCCTCGGCATCATCCCGGGG
>DASXKG010000102.1:0-1706 GCA_036496965.1 Variovorax sp. | reverse complement strand
CTGGCTGATGTCAACCTGCGCGCGGGCGATGCCAGGCAGCAGCAGGCAGGCTGCGACCAGGAAGGCTGGCTGCTTCATGCGCGCGGAAGTGCCCGGAAAATCTGTCTTGCCGCCTCGATCGTGGCTGCGATGTCGTCGTCGCCGTGCGCGGCGCTGACGAAGCCGGCCTCGTAGAGCGCAGGCGCGATGTAGACGCCCCGGTCCAGCAGGCCGTGGAACAGCGCGTTGAAGCGCGCGCCGTCGCTCTTCATCACCGCCTGGTAGTTCTGCGGCAGCGTATCGAGCAGGAAGAAGCCGAACATGCCGCCTTCACAGTCGGCACTGAAGGGCATGCCCTCGGCTGCCGCGGCGGCCTTCAGTCCGTCGACCAGTGAACGGGTCTTGGCCGCCAGCCCCTCGTAGAAGCCGGGCCTGGCGATCTCCTTCAGGGTCGCCAGGCCGCAGGCCGTCGCCACCGGATTGCCCGACAGCGTGCCGGCCTGGTAGACCGGTCCTTGCGGCGCCAGCTGCTCCATGATCGCGCGCGGTCCGCCGAAGGCCGCCAGCGGCATGCCGCCGCCGATGACCTTGCCCAGCACCGTGAGGTCGGGCGTGACGCCCAGCACGCCCTGCGCGCCGCGCCGGCCGACGCGAAAACCTGTCATCACTTCGTCGAACACCAGCAACGCACCGTGCTGCGTGCACAGCTCGCGGCAGCGCCGGGCGAAGGCGGCGCTGGCGCGCACGAAGTTCATGTTGCCCGCGATGGCTTCGATCATCAGGCAGGCAATGTCGGCGCCATGCAGCGCAAAGGCTTCCTCGAGCTGCGCGAGGTCGTTGTATTCGAGGACCAGCGTGTGCTGCACCACTTCCGGCGGCACGCCGGCCGAGGTCGGATGGCCGAAGGTCGCCAGGCCCGAGCCGGCCTTGACCAGCAGCGCGTCCGCATGGCCGTGGTAGCAGCCTTCGAACTTGATGATGTAGGGGCGGCCCGTGGCGCCGCGCGCCAGTCGCAACGCGCTCATGGCGGCCTCGGTGCCCGAGCTGACCAGCCGCACCATTTCCATCGAGGGCAGCAGCGCGAGGATGGCTTCGGCCAGTTCGATCTCGCGTTCGGTGGGCGCGCCGAACGAGAAGCCCTCGGTCACGGCGCGCTGCACGGCCTCGACCACGGCCGGATGGCCATGGCCCAGGATCATCGGCCCCCAGGAGCCGATGTAGTCGATGTAGCGCGCACCGTTCGCATCCCAGAAATAGGCGCCCTGGGCGCGCATGACGAAGCGCGGCGTGCCGCCCACGGCCTTGAAGGCCCGCACGGGCGAGTTCACGCCCCCTGGGATGACGGCGCGTGCGCGTGCGAAGAGGATCTCGTTCTGGTCGGTCGTGGCAGCCATCAATGTCGGGTGTCGTGGGGGGGCAGGGCGAAGTCGCTCGGCGATGCGGGCTCGCCATTGTCCTCGTCCGCGTCGGCTTCCGGCTGGGCCCAGAACAGACGGTCCGGCAGCACGTGGCCCATGCCGGGTCGGAAGCCCGCGTCGAGGCATCGGTCCATGTAGCTCAGCGCCTCGGTGGTGGCGGCCGCCAGGTCGGTGCCGCTGGCGATCAGCGCGGACAAGGCAGCCGACAGCGTGTCGCCGGCGCCGGCGAACACGGCGTCCAGCCGCTCGTATTTCTCGCTCGCGAGCACCGATTGCGGCGAGGCCAGCACATTTTCGATGAACTGGTCG
>DASXKG010000101.1:0-9128 GCA_036496965.1 Variovorax sp. | reverse complement strand
CCTCCGACGATCACGACGCGGTGGGTAGATTCAGGGCTCGTCATGACGCGCAGGCCCGGATCTCGCCCAGCCATTCGTGCAATCTGCACAGCAGCGCCTCCGGCTGGTCCGCGTGAACCCAATGTCCGGCATCGGGGACACGCTCGAACTCGGCGTTGGGGAACAGGCCCAGGATGCCGGCCTGCGACTCCGGGCGCACGTAGTCCGACTCCGCACCCGTCACGAACAGCGCCGGGCCCTCGCAGCGCGCGCGCAGCAAGGCCTCCGGGAACTCGCACAGCTCGCGCATGCACATCGCCGTGGCCATCAGGTTGAGCCTCCAGTCGAAACGGTCTTTCTGGCGGCGCAGGTTCTGCATCAGGAATTCGATCGGCGCATCGCCCTGCAGGCTGTCCGTCAGCGCGCGGCGGACCTCGCTGCGCGTGGTCGCCGCAGCCATGTCCAGCCCACGCATGGCCGACATGTAGGAGGAGAACTGGTCGGCATAGCACTCCGGGGCGATGTCGATGACCGCGATGCCGCCGATGGCGTCCGGCTCCTTCAGTCCCAGCGCCATCGCCGTCTTGCCGCCCATGCTGTGCCCGACCAGTACCGGGCGCTGCAGGCGCTCGCGTTCGATGAACGCCTGCACGTCCTCGGCCATGTCCGTGTACGACATCGTCCCGGCCCACGGCGAGGCGCCGTGGTTGCGCGCATCGGGCAGGTAGACGCGGTAGTCGCCGGCCAGGGTCCGCGCGAACTGGCTCCAGTTGCGCCCGGCGCCGAACAGCCCGTGCAGGATCACTACCGGCGGGCCGTCACCGACGACTTCGAATGCGAGTTCAACAGCCGGCATGGCGTGCCCTCCTCTCTGGCGGTTTGACTGGTAACTCTGGTATTGTTGGTCTGACCAGATAGGCCGAATGCTAGGCTCCGGGCGCGGCGCCTCCTATCAGGGTCGGCCCTAGGTGTGCGTATCGATGGACCCGTCTCCAATTGCGAGCGATGAAAAACGAAGATCCGTTCAGTACTGTTTCGCCGCCGCGTCGCCAACGGCTTTCGGACAGCATCACGGCGCAAATCGAACAGTTGGTCCTCCAGGGTGCCTTGACGCCGGGGGACGCGTTGCCGTCCGAGCGCGACCTGGCCAAGAAGCTGGGGGTGTCGCGCCCCTCCCTGCGCGAGGCGCTGCTGGTCCTCGAGAGCCGCGGCCTGATCCAGGCGCGCCGCGGAGGCGGATTCGGCGTGACCGACGTGACCGGGCCGACCATCACGGATCCGCTGGTGCACCTGCTGCAGCGCCATCCCGAGACGATCGACGATGTTCTCGAGCTGAGGCACGGCCTCGAATGCGTGGCCGCCTACTTTGCCGCGATTCGAGCCACCGACGCGGACGCCAAGCGCTTGAAGGAGATGTCCAGCCTCATGAGACGCAGGCGCAGCGAGCGCGACCCGCTGGAAGACGCCGACCTCGACGCGGACTTTCACATGGCCATCGCGGAGGCGTCGCACAACGTGGCGCTGGTGCACGTGATGCGCGGCATCTTCAACCTGATGCGCAGCAACATGATGCGATCGCGCGAAGTGCTCTATCGGCAGCCGGACAACATCCTCATTCTCGACGACCAGCATGCCGCGATCGTCAAGGCCATCATCGCGCGCGACCACGACGCGGCGCGCACCGCAGCGAACCTGCATCTGAGCTTCATCCAGGCCAGCCTGCGCGAGATTGCAGCTCCCGCTCGCAAGCGCTCGCCGGACCCGGTCCGGGCGAAGACATCGCCTTCCCCAGTGCGACGCTCGCACGCCTCTTAGGCTGCACCTGAGACACTTCCGCTCAACGGCCGGCAAATCCTGGTGACCTGAATGGGAGTTCAAATGTCATGAGCATCGAATCCTTCGATCGCACGCTGGGCGACACCGGCAATATCGTGGCGCTGGAGCATGTCAACGTCCAGATCCCCGACCAGCAGCTGGCGACCATCTTCTATGTGATGGGCCTGGGCCTCACACGCGACCCGTATCTCTTCACGGGCATCGGCAACATGTGGATCAACATCGGCCGCAGCCAGATCCACATGCCGACCGGCGCGCCGATGGTCCTGCGCGGCACCATCTCGCTCGTGATGCCCGGTCGCGAGGCCTTGCTGAAGCGGCTGTCGGCCATCACCCGGCTGCTGGCCGGGACGCGATTCGCATTCGAGGAACAGGACGGGCATGTCGCTGCGACCTGCCCCTGGGGCAACCGGTTCCGCATCTTCGAGCCCTCGCAGAGTTGGGGACCCATGCGCCTGGGCCTGCCCTCGGTCGAACTCGAGGTGCCGCGCGGCACGGCGGCCGGCATCGCGGCCTTCTACCGGCAGGTGCTGGGGGCCAGGGCGCAGGTGCATCGCGACGGCGCAGCGGCGAGCATCACCGTCGGGCCCGGCCAGAGCCTGGTGTACCGCGAAGGCGACGCGGCCCCTGCACCCTACGACAACCACCACGTGCAGATCTACGTCAACGATTTTTCCGGCCCCTACGAACGGCTGCGCGCGTTGGGCCTGATCAGCCAGGAAGACGACAGCTACCAATACCGCTTCCGGCAGATCGTCGAGCCGGCGAGCGCGGCGCCGCTCACGCTGCTCGAGCACGAGGTGCGCAGCCTGCTGCACCCGCTGTACGGCCGAGCGCTGGTGAACCGCAATCCCGAGATCAACAACCGGAACTACGTGGTGGGGCAGGAGGCTTTTCGCTAACGCGACATGCCGCGCGACTTCCTGAGTAGAAGGTGACTTCGTCTCGACGACATCGGCCGCTGAGTCGAGGGCGACCTGGAGGGTGATGAGTCTGCACCCGATCCGGAAAACCCCGCCGGTGCGCTGCTGGAGACCCTGGCGCGCGAGGGCCGACGAGGACGGGGAGTGACGCGCTGCCGCCCGTGGTGGCCGTCGGCGCGCGAGGTAATACCAGAGAAGTGAGGCTGCATGCGGGTTCGCGCCCGCTGGGTAGTACCGGCCGATGCGCAGGTAATACCGAAGAATCCAGCATCCATGCGGGTTGGCGGGCACCTGGTAGGTGCGTATGGTGTATGGGGGTTGGATTGCTTAAAAGATAGGCAAACTCGTCAGGCAAGACGGCCTTCGCACTCCGCCATCGAGCGATCGGCACGATCGATCGAGAGCGTCACAGCACGACGCGCATGCGTCCAGGATGTAGCCAAAGTGCATCCAATCTGTAGCCGAACTGTAGCCTTGATGTAGCCCTTCTGTGCCCCTGCGGCCGGTGCTTCGCGGCAACGATCGCAGGCCTTGACCGCTATCCGGGGCGGTGAGGCTACAACGGTGCGTCAGGCCAAACATGTTTGCCCAATGCGACGGACGACACCCGGAGCTACTTCAACCCGCGCTTCAAAACCGTCAATCACAGTTGCGACGGCAGTGCCTACAGCGCCAGCGATTCTGCGGTGACGGACCTGAAATTTCTCAGCGTGTCCGGAACCGTGCGGCTGGTTTCCGGCAACGTCTCCGGTGGACTGAAGAACATCGGGGTGACGATTCCGGGTGGGTTGGGGCTTCGGCTGCTGAACTGGCGAGAAGTGCCGACGGTGGATTGAATGGTGGCGGAAGCCACCAGCCTCAATGCGCCGCCACCACCTGCAAGCGCTCCACCCGCCCCATCAGCATCAGGCAGATCGCCGTCACCAGCGCCGGCATGCCGACGATCGCGAACACCGTGGGCAAGCCCAGCCCCGATGCCAGCAGCAGGCCGCCGGCCATCGAACCCAGCACCGAGCCGATGCGGCCGACGCCGTTGGCCCAGCTCACGCCGGTGGCGCGGCTGCTGGTGGGATAGAAGCCGGCCGACAGCGCATTCGCCCCGACCTGCCCGCCCGAGACGCAGAAGCCGGCGCCGAACACGGCCAGCACCAGCATCGGCGTGCTGCCGGTCGACATGCCGATCAGCGCCGTGAACAGGGCGGCCAACGCATAGGTGACGCCCAGCACCAGCTGGGGCTTGAAGCGGTCCATCAGCTGGCCCAGCGCGATGGCGCCGACGGTGCCGCCGACCTGGAACATCGCGGTCACCAGCGAGGCGTCCTTCAGCGACATGCCGGTGCTGCTGATCAAGGTCGGCAGCCAGCTCGACAGGAGATAGATCACCAAGAGGCTCATGAAGAACGCGATCCACAGGAAGACCGTGCCGCGCAGCAGCTCGGCGCTGAACAGGTGCTTCACGGGAAAGCCCGCATGCGCCTTCTCGGTCACGGAGAAGCTGGCGTTCGACAGGTCTTCCTGCGGCGCGATGCGCTGCAGCACGCGCCTGACCTGCCCCAGCTTGCGCCCCGCCATGACGAGGTAGCGCGCCGACTCCGGCATCAGGAAATACAGCACCGGCAGCAACACCAGCGGCAGCACGCCGCCGATCACCAGCACGGCGCGCCAGCCCATGCCGGCCACGATGTGCGCCGCCACCACGCCACCCAGCGCCGAGCCGAGCGTGAAGCCGCAGAACATGGTGGTCACCAGCACCGAACGGTGCTTCTCCGGCGCGTATTCCGAGCTCAGCGTGACCGAGTTCGGCATCGCGCCGCCGAGGCCCAGGCCGGTCAGGAAGCGCAGCGCGATCAGCATCTCCAGCGAACTGGACCAAGCCGAGGCCAGGCTCATCAGCCCGAAGAAGCCGACGCAGATCATCAGGATGGTCTTGCGGCCGAAGCGGTCCGCCAGCGGCCCGAAGACGAAGGCCCCGGCCATCAGGCCGGCCAGGCCGGCGCCGAAGACGGGCGCCAGGTGCGCCGGCGTCAGGCTCCATTCGCTGCGGATCGCCGGCGCGATGAAGCCGATCGCCGCGGTATCGAAGCCGTCGACGGCAACGATGAAAAAGCACAGCAGCAGCGTGACGATCTGCACGGCGGCCAGCTTGTGCGAGTTGATGAACTGCTGCACGTCGATGGTGCGCGAGGTGGTGGTCATTTTTGTCTCGATGGTGGTGTGTGAAGCGCGACGAGGATTATTCCGCCGGGCCGACCCTGAGCGAAATCTCGCCGACGCCCGCGATGTGCCCGTCGATGCGGTCGCCCGCGACGACCGGGCCGACGCCCTCGGGGGTTCCGGTGAAGATCAGGTCGCCCGGTTGCAGGTGATAGAACAGCGACAGGTCGGCGATGATCTCGCGCAGGTTCCAGATCAGCTTGTCGAGGTCGGAATGCTGGCGCGGCTGGCCGTTGACCGTCATCGCCAGTTCGCCGCGCTCGAGCACCACGCCGGGCATCGGCACGATCTCCGAGACCACCGACGACTGCTCGACATCCTTGCCCAGGTCCCAGGGACGGCCCTTGTCGCGGGCCACCAGTTGCAGGTCGCGGCGCGTCATGTCCAGGCCGCAGGCATAGCCGTAGACGAGCCGGTGGGCCTCGGCCGGCGCCACCCGGAAGCCCGGCGCGCCGATGGCCAGCACCAGCTCCATCTCGTGGTGGTAGTTGTTCGTCTCGGGCGGATAGGCCACGGTGGCGCCTGACTCGACCAGCGTCTGCGGCGACTTGGTGAAATAGAAAGGCCGCTCGACCGACTTGTCGACCGGCTTGCCCATCTCGAGCGCATGGGCGTGGTAGTTGCGCCCGACGAAGAAGAGCCGGTTGATGGGCAGGCGCTCGCTCTTGCCGCGCACGGGCAGGGATTGAACGGCGGGCGGGTTCCAGAGGTAGCTGGCTTCGGTCATGGGGATCCTGGAGGTTGGTGAGGTGGAATGTCAGGCACGCGTCTCGAACACGCCCAGCTTGCGGTGCAGGGGCGTCTCGTCGGCGATGAAGAGAAAAGCCGGCGCATCGGCGGATGCATTGGCCAGCGTGACCGGGGTGTAGCCGGGGGCGCAGCAGGTATCGGCCTCGGCCAGCACGAAGCCTTCCTCGTCGATGCGCACGCGCGCGCCGCCTTCGATGAGGTGCAGCACCATGGCCGGCGAGCGCGCCGGCAGCTTCAGGGTCTGGCCGGGGCGCAGCATCAGCGCATGGAAGCCGAGGATATTCTCGGCGTCGCCGCCGGTCTCGGGATTGCTGTAGGTGAGTTGCACCGCTTCCAGCGCGGGCTGGTCGGCCGCGAGCGATAGCAGCGCCGCACGGGCTTCGGCCCAGGGATAGCGCAGCATGGGGTAGGCGCTGCCTGCGCGGCCGAGCACCGGCGTCGGCAGCAGGCCGGCCCGCGCATAGGTGCGCTCGCCATGGCTGGGCTTCACGGCCTGGCGTGCGCCGTCGACATGGTAGGAGGCCTCCATGTAGTAGACCAGCGGCAGGTCCAGCACGTCGAGCCACACCACCGGCTCGCTGCCGTCATGCCCATGTTCGTGCCACAGGCCGGTGGGCGTGAGGATCAGGTCACCGCGCTGCATCGGGCATTTCTCGCCATCCACCGTCGACCAGGCGCCCTCGCCTTCGACCACCATGCGCACCGCGTTGGGCGTATGGCGATGGGCCGGCGCCCATTCGCCGGGCAGCAGCAATTGCATGCCAAGATACATGGCGGCGCTGGCCTGCATCTTGTCCAGGCCGTGGCCCGGGTTGGCCAGCACCAGCACGCGGCGCTCGGCTTTCTCGATCGGGGTCAGCTCACCGGCCTGCATCAGCAGCGGCCGCAGCGCTTCGTAGGACCAGTGGGTGGGGCGCGTGCGCGGCTGCGGCTTGCCGGGCGGCAGCACGGCGCGCAGGTTGGGCCACAGGGGCACCAGGTTCTGCGCGGCCAGCGCAGCGACGTACGCGGGCGGCAGGTCTTCGAGTCGGCCGAGTTCGGTCATGGCAGGTTCTTTCGGATCTCTTTGAGTGGTGGGATCAGTCGGCCAGGCAGCGTTCGGCTGTCCAGCCGTAGAGCCACTCCATGGCGTCGTAGAAGCGCTCGTCGGAGCGTCCCTTCCACAGGTCGTTGCGCACCAGGCGCTCCACGCCCTTGGCATGGAAGATCCGCCCCATCTCGCGCGCAGACAGCACGACGCGCGCGGTGCGCGCGATGCGCGAGCGCTGGTAGTGCGCAAAGGCGCGGGCGAAGTCGTTGTCGTGCACGCGCAGGGCTTCGCCCAGCGTGACCGCGTCCTCCAGCGCCATGCAGGCGCCCTGCGCCAGGTACTGCAGCGTGGGATGGGCCGCATCGCCCAGCAGCGTGGCGCGCCCGAAGGTCCACTGGCCGATCGGCTCGCGGTCGGCGGTGGCCCAGCGCTTCCAGTCCTTGGGCAGGTCGATCAGCTGGCGCGCCTTGGCGCAGATGCCGTCGAAGTAGCTCTGCACCTCTTCGCGGCTGCCTTCGCGCACGCTCCACTCCTCCTTGTCGCGGCTGTGGAAAGTCACGACCACGTTGTATTGCTCGCCGCCGCGCAGGGGGTAGTGCACCAGGTGGCAGTTGGGTCCGACCCAGATGCTGGCCGCGTTCCATTGCAGGTCGGCCGGGAAGTCCTCGCGATCCACCACCGCCCGGTAGACCACGTGGCCGGAGACGCGCGCCTCGTCGCCCACGTACTGGCGCCGCACCGCCGATTTCACGCCGTCGGCGCCGATCAGCGCCACGCCGCGATGCACGCCGCCCTTGGTGTCGTACACCGTCACGCCGTCGTGGTCCTGCTCGACCCGTTGCACCGCGGTGGAAGTCAGCACCTGGATGCGTTCCGAGGCCTGTGCGCCCTCGAGCAGCGACAGGTGGACGTCCGCGCGATGGATCACGGCGTAGGGGTTGCCGAAACGCTCGCGAAAGGCGGCGCCGGTGGGAATGCGTCCGACCAGCGATTCGTCCAGTGCGTCGTGCATCACCATCTCGTCGGTGTAGACGGCGCGGCTGCGCGCCTTGTCGCCGACGCCCAGGGCATCGAGCGCGGCGAAGGCGTTGGGGCCGAACTGGATGCCGGCGCCGATTTCGCCGAGCTGCGGCGCCTGTTCCATCACCTTGACGCGCAAGCCGCGCCGGGTGAGTGCGAGGGCGGCCGCCAGGCCGCCGATGCCGCCGCCGGCAACCAGGACGGTCGCCGGTTCGGCAGAGAGAGTGCTGAGCGCTGTGTTCATGGGAATTCCTTGTCCGGTTTCGTTGACCGTACACTGATTGTCCGTGTACTGATAATAAGTGTATTCGTATAATCAGCTTCGAAAATCAGGGTTTACCCGAAAGGATTCGGATGGTCAAAGCGACGCAGGTAGAGGCGCTGGAGGAACTGCCAGGGCACTACATCCGCCGCCTGCAGCAGATTGCGGTCGGCATCTTCCTGGACGAGACGGCCGAGGAGAACATCACGCCGGTGCAGTTCGCGGTGCTGTTCGCCACGGCCAGGCAGCCCGGGCTCGACCAGCGCACGCTGGCCGGCAAGGTCGGCTTCGACACCTCGACGCTGGGCGCGGTGATCGACCGCCTGGAAGGCCGCGGCCTGATCCTGCGTCATGTGTCGCCCAGCGACAAGCGGGTGCGCCTGCTGAAGCTCACGCCCGATGGCCATGCGCTGCTCGAGCGCGTGATGCCATCGATGCTGAAAGCGCAGGAGCGCATGCTGGAGCCGCTGCCCAAAGCCGACCGGAGCAAATTCATGTCGATGGTCAAGCGCATCGTCGACGCGAACAATGCCTGGAGCCGCGCAGCCAGGGCTTCAGACTGAGCCGGCCTGGCAAAAGCAATCGCACTCCGCCGTGCCCGCCGCATGAGCTTGCCCGCCCCCCTGCTGCGCCTGGAAGCCCTCCGATCGAGCCACGTGGGCCCCGTCGACCTGGCGCTCGATGCCGGCGAATGCATCTGCATCATGGGCCGCTCGGGCGCGGGCAAGAGCCTCTTTCTGCGCCTGGTCGCCGACCTGGATCCTGGTGAAGGCAGCGTCACGCTGAATGGTCGATCGCGCGCATCCTGGAGCGCGCCCGACTGGCGGCGCCAGGTCGTCTACCAGGCGGCCGAACCGGCCTGGTGGGCGCCGACCGTGGCCCCGCATTTCCCGCCGGAGGCGGTCGAACGCGCCCGCGCCTGCCTGGCCCCGCTCGAACTGCCGCCGGACGCGCTCGAGATGGAGGTCGCCCGGTTGTCGACCGGGGAGCGACAACGGCTGGCCCTGGTGCGCTCTCTGGCGCGACAGCCCGCCGTGCTGCTGCTGGACGAGCCGACCGCATCGCTCGACACCGCATCCACCACGGCCATGGAGGCGCTGCTGCTGGTCCGGCT